>JAMIQD010000287.1:0-4339 GCA_035914755.1 Pseudobdellovibrionaceae bacterium
GCAATAATATTGATGTCGATGGCGTCCGCTGCACGCTCGAGATCGCTGATGAACATAATCATATTCATGATATTTTGATGAACAACGGTGCTGCTCTTATTGGCATGATCGAGCAAAAACATCTTCGTTTCGCGGTATAAAAAGTCAACTTTGTTGTCGCGATCTTTGATGGATTGAATAAGCCCTGGATCTGCGGACTCAAAGAGTTTGATGGAGTCTTCGATCATGCCGCGAACAATGTCTGCAGTGCGCATGATTTCGCGGTGGGCATAGGAGATTGCAAGAGCCGAACTTTGATAGTTGTTCAAATTAACAAACTCAGTGCCAAAGGTGTCCTCGGGGTTTTTGGGGAACATTTTTTCAATGAGGGATGCCCCTTTATTAATAAACGGAAAGAAGATCACGGCAGAAATCAGGTTAAACATCAGATGTCCATTGGCGGTCATTCGTGAGGCTGTGGCGTCAAAAGAATTCAAGAGTTCGATAAATATGTCAGTAAAAGGGTAGAACAGCAGAACGCTGAGGGCCTTATAAAAAAAGTGAGCCCAAGCCACTTGCTTGCCGATGTGATTGCTGCCGGCTGCGGCAATCAGGGCCGTTGAGGTGGTGCCGATATTGGCGCCGTACACCCAGAGCATGGCATCATAGATAGAAATGGCGTTGACGCTGGCAAGACTCATCGCGATTCCGATAGTCACGGCACTGCTTTGTACGAACATACAAAAAACCATGGAGATCATCAGAGAGTAGCCTGGATTGTCTCGTAGGGATTGAAAGAAATCTTTTAAAAGATCCATTTCGGCGAAGTGGTGGGCGCTGATATTAATAAATTTGAGTCCCAGAAAGAGCATGCCAAAGCCCATAAGCACCATCGCGATGCTTTTAAAAAGGGGTTTCTTGGCGCGAAAATAAAAGGCAAAGGCGATTGAAAATAAAGGCAGAGCATACTGCCCAAGATCAAGCGAGATCAGCTGAACGGTGAGGGTTGAGCCAATGGCGGTTCCTATGATCACTCCCATCACCTGTCGCAAGGTGATCACTCGGGCAGAGCCTAGTCCAACGAGCATCGAGGTGACCGCGCCAGAACTTTGCAAAAGAGTGGTGAGTGAGATGCCAACAACAATCGATAGGAACTGACTTTCTGAGAGCTTATGCATGAGGCCTGTGACTTTGTTGGCCATCAGTTTTTCGAGGGATTGGCTGGCCATACTCATGCCATACAAGAAGATAGCGACACCACTTATGAGAATGACGAAATAGGAATTGCTTAAATCAATCATGCCTTTATTATTATTTATTTCGATCTTAATTGCGAGATATACTTAGGTCTTGATTTAAGGAGTGATGCCTGGGAGAGAAGCAAAACCAAATTGTTTTAGTCGTTGCCGCGATTATTTTTCGCCAGAGTGCAGGAGCCTACGAAGTGGCCTTATTTCGCAGGGGACCAGGTCATTCGGGTGCGGGATTTTGGGAGTTTCCCGGGGGGAAGGTAGAGTCGGGGGAGACCGAGACCGAAGCCCTTCGACGCGAAATTAACGAAGAGCTGGGAGTTTGCATAACAGTTGAGGGGTTTGTTGGCGAGACCCTGCATCAGTACCCAACTAAAAAAATTCTTCTAAAGTTTTACTGGGTGCAGAGTCCAGAGAGTCCCTTTGTCTTGAGCGAACATGACGCCATTCAGTGGCTGCCACCTGGAAAAATCGATAAGGAAATTCTTTCTGAGGCGGACCGCTCCGTGGTGGAGACAATAAAACTAGACCCTCGCTTCGCGACCTAGGGTAAGAGACGGTTTTTTTCGTGAGCTTCGGGGAGACGGCAAAAATCTCGGCGTCCGAACCACCGGTAGCGATTTTTAGCAATCCAAGAGTAGATTTTGTCTCTGAGGGGGCTTGGGATTATGTAGCCAAAAAGAAAAATCTTATAGAATCCCCCTAAAATGGCAAAAATTCGCAAGACAGCTTCTGATTGACGGTATTTTTTTTCATTCTCATAAAGAATCACTGTTTCGATATTTTTACGTTCTTCAGGGGTGAGTATCTTTTGAGCAGTTTCGCCTTGGATCGGGGCAAAGAGAAAATGCTCCAAGGGGTCTTGTTTTATGAGGATATCTACAAAAGCGTTACAAAGATGACAAATGCCGTCAAAAAAGACGATTGGTTTTTGAGTCTTCATGTTTTCGCCTAGCTTTTAAGGTTCGCGCTTCTTATAATTGAGTTTCTATTTTTGGAGCCGACTTGTCATGGAAGTTTTTCTGTTTCCTTTAGTGAATGTCAGTCTTTTTCCTAAGACGACAAAACCTTTGAATATCTTTGAGCCTCGCTATTTGGAAATGGTCAAAACAGCGGCGGAGAAGAAGACTCCGATTGCTATTGGTTTTATAGAGGATGCATCTCAGGTGGGGCCCGTGACTATTGGGGAATCTGTTCAATATGTGAGACCTGTTGCGGGTTATGGGTATGTACAGATTGTTGAGGAGCGTTTGAACGGGACTCTCCTGGTTTTTTTGCAAGGTGCTGGCAAAGTAAGATTAGGAAAGGTTGTTGATCGAGGGACTCCTTACATGGTGGTTGAGGCCCAGGAGATGACAGAAGAGACCTCGGTGAGGCCTGAAAGCAAGGCAGGGCTTGATCATTTGTTAAAAATACTAACTCGTTGGATACACACTCACATTCCGGATCCGGTCCAGCAAGAGGTCTTTATGCGAAGTCTCACGGGTCCCGAAGAGATTGTCGGAGCCTTTTCGTCTTATTTGGTGCGAGACTATGACTTGCAGCAGATGTCGCTTGAGTTTGATGATATCAACAAAAAAATCGATTTTTTGCACCGTCTAACTGAGTCCAACGAACTAACGACTTAGGCTGCGAACCACATACCATCTGACAACAGAAATCCACACAATATGGGCAATAAGCAGATGAGTGATTTTCATCCAGGCGGGGGTGAGGCTCAAGAGGGTCAGGTAGCCAAAGACGACCGCGAGGATAAAAGTCAGACTTACCTGCAGGCTGGTTTTGCGTAAAGTTGCACTGTTGCGATCTTGCTGGGACTCTAACCAAAAAAATAACGCCGCTCCTCCGCCCACCAAGCTTGCCAGGATCGGGTGAGAGATTCTGAGTCGCAAAAGATAATGAGAGTTTGAAGAGAGGTCCTGGGCAAAGCCGTCGACCAAAGAGGTCGAAGGGAAAAGAGTGGAGGACAAGGCGGCTAGCCCTCCCGTGACGGCAACAAGCAGCAATAGTAGGGGCCACGAAATTTGCCATCGCGAAATAGAAGCTGCCGTTTTTGTGTTTTTGTTAGCCTTGATCTTTTCTAAGAAAGTGCCGCTATAGATTGCGACCAAAGCAACGCTGCCGCTCAAAAGCATAGAGTTGATTTGATGCAGGCTCATGGCAAAAAGTCGAAATCCCGAATCGTTGTTTCCGACCAGGCCGAACAAAACGAGTTTGGCGCCCAGCAAGGCTTCGGTGATGGTAAAAACAAGGGTGGCAGCGAGAGCTGTGCGAATTTTTTCTCCGCGCGCGTACAGTCGCCGCCCTTTCCAGGTAACGTAAATAACAAGAATTCCGAAAAGACCCGAGGTCATTCGGTGGCTAAACTCGATCCATGTTTTTTTTTGTTCAGCTTCGGGTATAAGCTTTCCCTGGCATAGGGGCCAGGTGTCGCCGCAGCCATCCCCAGAATGGGAGATACGAACCCAAGCTCCCCATAAAATCACAATAAGAGTATAAAAAAGTAGAAACTGGGCAAAACGATTAAACTGGGCCTTGCTTTTCATGGGGTCTAATTATCATCCACTAAAAAGGGGGTCAATCAGTCTTGTCCTTTTGTCCTTAAGAATCGACCTGGATATTTATGCGACAAGAAATTCATTTGGTCAGAAGCCTCCTCTCCGGTAAAAACGAAGTCCTGTTGAAGTTGTGGGGGATGTATTTGAGCATAGGCGGCGGAGTTAAAAATATCACTAACTTGTACGGTGTCCGATTTTCGAAATGCCTTTGGTGCTTTTACGCAGGTGTTTTGGTTTTCAGCTTGGGACTATTGTCATATATGTTTTTTCATAGTTACGACCAGGTTGTAAAATCAGCGTATTTAGAAACTCATTCAGCGGCAGTGGCTCTCCAAGAACTCAATCGTCGACAACTCGAAGCTATGGCTGTTCCTCTTGAGGCCATTTCGAGTTACATCAATGAACGAGGAGGCATTGAAGGGCTTCAAAAAAAAGATCTCGATGAATTGTTAAAGAAGACCAAAGCGGATGTTACGGCCACTTCAATAAAAAACATACTCGTGATCGATAAAGACGGCGAGGTAGTCAGTAACGCGTACTTTCCGGGAGCTT
>JAMIQD010000288.1:0-1707 GCA_035914755.1 Pseudobdellovibrionaceae bacterium
GCGAGGACCTTTTTTATCGCCTGAACGTCTTCACTCTGCATCTTCCTCCTCTCCGCGAACGCAAGGAGGACATCCCGGTTTTGGCTGACAATTTTTTGAAGACCCTGCCGAAACGAGTGGAGATCTCCTCCGTTGCCCTTCAAATGCTGATGGCCTATTCCTGGCCGGGCAACATCCGCGAGCTCAAGAACGTGATCGAGAGCGCCGCGGTCGTCACCGAAGGAGGGTTTATCGAGCCCGCCCAACTGCCGATCAAAATCACGGGGCTGTTCGCCAAATCGTCTTCCGAAGACAGCAAGGACTTGAAACTGCCTTCCAGCATATCCCTGGACGAAAAGCTTAAAGAGATCGAACGCAGTATGATCATAGAAGCTTTGACCAAGACCGGAGGCGTTCAAACCAGGGCAACCGAGTTGCTGGGAATCAATCAGCGCAGCCTGTGGCACCGCATAAAGAAGCTGAATATCGATGTCAAAAGCCTAAAAAATTACGAAGCGTGAAGATTTTTGTTTTAATTTAACAACAAAATATGTAGATTTTAACTTGTTTGATAAATCCGGCTGTTTTGCGCAATTATTTAACATTCTGAAATAAAATTGAAAAATTGAGCAAAATAAATTTATGGAAACCTGGCACCTTTTATGCTTAACCCCTGCTCGGCGAATGCTAAAAATCAAGGGTAATAAGGATATGAAGAAACTCACATTCAACAGCAGGAGGCCGTAATGAAAACAAAGGAAATTCTCAAATCGCAGCAAGGCTTTACGCTCGTAGAAATCATTGCCGTTCTGATCATCTTGGGCATCCTCGCGGCCGTAGCGGTGCCGCGCTATATCGATCTCGAACAAAATGCCAGGAACCGGGCGATCGATGCGGCTGTATCCGAACTGAACGGCCGCGAGAGCCTTATCTGGGCCGATTCCAAGATTTCCGCAAGCGGCTATATCGACGACGCGAGAGTATTAACGCGAATCAACAACACGGCCTCAGGACCGGACCTCGGAAACGATTATGTCTGGAGTGGTGTGCCGACTGCCGGAGGTGGCAGCGTCAGTTTCAAAGGTGGCACGGCTGTTGTTCTTAACCGAACGGCATCCACATCGACTCAGCCTGCGACCTGGAGAAAACCGTAATTTATTTGGCCATGGCGCACATTTTGCCTTAGGATTTAAGTTAAGATTGGCTTAGGCTAAAGCTGCATCAAATAGGAGTGTTAAGGTTGCGTGCGAAACTTACAAAGCCGGTTTTGGGCCAGATGGGGTTTACGCTGATCGAGCTGATTTCGACCCTGGTTATCATAAGCACGTTGGCCGCCGTTCTTATCCCCAGGTATGTCGAGGTCGAAGAGAGCTCCCGGTTGCGGGCCATAGACCTCGGCGTGTCTGAATTGAACGGTCGCGAAACCTTGACGTGGGCCTTGATAAAGCTCTCGGACTCAGGCTATATGAACGACCAGCCGCAAATCTGGACAAGTATGGACACCAACCTCGGTGCCGACTACGATTGGACCGCCGGCCCTTCCACCTCCGGCGGCACCTTGCGCTTCAAAATGGATACGAGCGCAGCGCTTGTGCGATCGGCATCACGCATCGATGCGCCCGGAAAGTGGACTCGTTAGCCGGGCTTGATTCGGAAATTAAGATTTTAATGGGCAGCAGAAAGCACCTAGCTGCCCATTACTTTTTTAAAGTTGCTGCTTAAATTGTC
>JAMIQD010000289.1:0-11701 GCA_035914755.1 Pseudobdellovibrionaceae bacterium
CAGGAACTCGGTTAAAGACAGTGTCGTAACTAAATGAGAATACGCTCAAGCTCATGAGTGGCACTTCTGCAACAATCACCCCTGTGAACTTGCCAGAATAGCGGCTGTCAACGCGTGGAGCATTAATCAGCAGTCTTTCGAAATGGACATCTCGTGGCTTACCGCTAGAAACCTTTCGGCAAGAAGCATCTTGAAAATCTGGGATTTTACGAAGCTCGGCGAGCAAGCTTTGGTTAAAGGAAGAGGCTGCCGCTACTGTTTGATTGGCCCGAGTTGGCCCCGCATAAGTCAGAATGCGATGCTCAGTCGGTTTCATTTTCATAGTTGTGGAGTTTTGACTGTACCAGCCTGGATTGGTCGACGTCTCACAATGTGTATCGCCTACTCCCAAATTCACCCAACGAGTGCTAACAAGCTGCAAGTTTCCGTTGTCCGTCGCATTGGCATCAAGTTTTTCATAGGAAATAGGACCTTGTACAAAAATGGATTGTGTCGAGTAGATGCGGCAACCCGATGAGGTCTTAAGGACCAGATCTTTAAGGTACAAAGTTTTTGATATCAGAAGATCTCCGTCACAAACCAAAGCTGAGGCCTCCAAATAGGTCCCTTGATCCACAAGACCGCTCAAGGCCGGCGACAGACCCGTATCATTTTTAATATATTTGAAGGCAGCTCCGGCTGTACCGCCAGTTCTAGTATTCAGCAAAGAATCAGTAAGAGCTCCAATATATACACTGTCCTTTTCAACTCCTTTTGCGGATTTTGATTTTTTGGCTTCAATAGCTCGCAAATAATCGCCGACTGTTGTTGCGGAGTTTTCAACTCCTACGTAATCCTTGCCGCCAAGACTAACCAAATCTAAGCCTATGTTGGCCTTTGGAACGATCACGTCGCTCTCAAAGCTTGCCGTGCTCCAAGACTTTCCATGATCAGCATAGAAATCAATCGGCGCACTGGTAAATGGATTTCCAGACTTGCCAAAAAAGTAAGAATTACCATAACCAAAATCCGTAATAAATCGCGACGCTACACTTGAGTGACAATTCATACAAGCTGGCGCGCGAACAGCCAAGGCCGGCTCTAAATTCAAGAACGGATTACCAACGTTAATCGTGACAGCCTGTTGAACATAAAGGCCGGCACTGTTCACAACGAAAACTTCGAGAGTGTCTATGCCGCGAAATAGATTCTGAGGGGTATAGGCAAACTGCCCATCTGCGATTTTTTTTGCAACTCCGTACTTCGTATTTACTTGAGTCGCAAAACCTTTAAGATCCAACAACACACGAGGGCTCAGATCTTTTTTATCTTTTCCAACCAAGGCAATGGCATTATCGACCGAGTTCATCGGGAAATTAAAAACTTTATTTTCTAGCCAAGGCTTTTGATACACCGGCTGAATGCTAATTGAGATACGACGAGTCACCGCACCGACCTTGTCCGAATTCAATTCGCTATATTCAAAGTAATCCGCACCAACGTAGGCCGCGTTCGGCATATATTTAAAACTTCCATCGCTCACGTTGAAATCCGAAACAGTTCCGTTAGCCGCCTGCGAGGTTAAAGAAAAGGTCGAACTGCTGCCGTTCGCCTCCTTTAAAGTTTGAAGAGGACGCGCGAACAAAGCCACATCCTCGTCTGTCATAAAGGACTCGTCCGCCCCGAAAGCAAGAGACAGAGAAGTCACGCTCGCAGTGAATTGCATTTTTGTATTGGCGCAGTTTTGAAAAAACGCCACCATACAAATTGAACATCCAAGTAAAAGCACAAGTGTCTTAATATTTTTCAATTTCACGCCAGTATTCCCCCTAAAATAAGGATACAGCAAGAATGGCGCCTATCTCAATAAAAGACAATTGACATCTGACAAGGGCCTAAACATGCGTCCAGAAAAAAAGGTCCTGTCGATTTCGTTGACGGCGCCCAATGTTTAGATAGGCCTACAGGATCTACATGGCCTTTTTGGCGGCGACTATAGCGGTTTCTATTGCGCCATTCATCGTTCCAAAATCTCTAAAGCTAAGGTGTTCGCCAGCGAAGTAAAATTTAACCTGATCATTTTCATAACTTAAAAAATCTAAGTACTTTAGATACGCCCCCGGACCTACGTTGTAACGAGAGCCCTTAGCAAAAGGCTTTGAAGTCCAGTTCGTCACCTGAACCGCGTCGATTGTTGAAACTTCAGAAAAAAACCTGCGCAAGTCTTTAACGGTTTCTTCTCCGGCCCCAGCCCCCGTTGAAAGCCCCGCAGCACCGCCCCTTTGCGAGGTTATAAGACCGTGGGTTCCAGCTTGCCCCCGAGAACTATCCCAGTAAGATTGACCACTCAGCACGCCGCGAAAGCCCCCCTGCGAAGCAGGAAAACTTTTTTCTTTTTTGCGCCAAAAGGGTTCTTTAAAACTAGAGGTGACTTTTGCATGCGTAGCATAAACAGCCTTTGATATGATCTCACCTGCTGCGGATCCCAATTTGAGATTTTGAATTCCATCCACATCCTTCAAAAGCGACCAAGGTAAAGTGCAAATAACCTGGCTTGCCCATACGACATCAGAACCCTTGGACGTTTTAAAAGTGCACTCGTAGCCTCCGGACTTTTCACGAATCGCGACCACTTGATACTCGAGCTTCATATTAGAATCCGGAACAACACCCTGGACTCTTTCACCAAGAACATCAATCAACTGCGAAGCACCACCAGCCACACGATAAATTTTTTGCTCTCCAGTAAGAGTCGTGCGCTCTTCAAAATCGAGGCGAATAAGGAATTGTAGAAGATTGATCTCTCTCGTCCCAACACCCCACTCCGAGGCACACAAAGCCTCAAAACACTCAAGAACATCGGCACGAGTGCTAGCTTTCAGAGGCTCCAGAAGATTGGCAACAGACATTTGATCATATACCTGTGCTTGCGAAAAAGTGCCCACCGACTTCGAACTCAGTTCGGGACTACCAACCGGGAAAATCTCAAGTCGTGCCTGTGCAAATTTGTGTGCAAGCGGACGCAAAAGTTTGCGAAATTCTTTTTCACTAACAACTTTTCCACTCAGCGAATAAAGCGCACGATCTGGTGTTTTATCGTAAGAAACATCTTCTACTTTAAGGTTTAGGTCTTTGCACAGCTGATGCACTAGGCTGTGAGCCCCTTCAAAAAACTCTGCACCTAATTCAGCGACCTGACCACTCGAGTTAAAGTGCCGCAATGTTTGAATCCGTCCTCCAAGCCGCGATGAAGCCTCAAATAAGCGGTAAGGAATTCGATTTTTCTTTAATTGATAGGCAGCGGCTAAACCCGACAGTCCTCCGCCCAAAATCATCACTTCTTGAGTCAATTTCTGATTGTCGCCTAAAACCCAGCGATCAAAGCTTCCACAGCTAGTCAATGTTGCCGTGGCCAAAGAGCCTAATGCGGCTGTTTTTAAGAAATCTCGGCGCTCCGCTGAGAATCCAGATTCTTCTGCCAAAAGCAGTCTTAACAACTTTTTAAAATCAAGGGAACAAGACATGGTCCCATTTGATTCTAAATTAAAGATTGAAGCAAAGAAAAACTCTCGGTTTTTTGAGATTTATGAAGTAGAAAGTCCCTATGAGCGGATGGAATTCTCACTTCGAATTATTAGAACAGCAGGGCTGGGCCGTCACCGACCATGCGCTGCCTGAGGGAATGCCTCTCAACCTCTTTCATGAGTGCCAAAATTTTTGGCAAGAAGGTCACTTCACAGAGGCTAAAATTGGGAGAGGATCAGAAAAGTCAAAGCAAACGGCAATCCGCGGTGATTCTATATGTTGGTTAAGTTCTGAGCAGACTCCAGGCGTTTGCAGCGAGTTTTTGAATTGGACAGAGCAGCTTCGCAAAGAGCTAAACACCCGCTATTACTTGGGCCTCAAGCGCGAAGAGTTTCATTTTGCCCGTTACCCAATCGGCGCGGGTTACCAGAAGCATTTGGATCAACATCGCGGACAGACAGAAAGAAAAATATCTCTCGTCTTGTACTTGAATCCAACCTGGGCTCCTAATGATGGCGGAGAGTTATGCCTGTACGCCCCAGAAAATCCTTCTCTTGAAATCGGCAGGGTCCTTCCTCAACTAGGCAGACTCGTGCTTTTTCGTAGCGACCTAATCCCCCACGAAGTTCTGTCGTGCCTCCAAGTGCGTTGGAGTTTAACGGGATGGTTTCGAACAGATTTTATTTAACAAGACGCCTGTTGTAGGCTAGAGTTCTGCGCATGAGTCCACTATTACGAGACATCTTATTCTCACGACTCCACGCGCGAGTTTTTATTATTCTGAGCTCACTGGCTGCGACAGTGCTCGGGCTCTTCGGTCCTTATTTTCAAAAACTTTTTATCGACCAATTAACAGGGGCAACAACACCTCTTCCATTGAATGCGATCCTAAGTCCACTGAGCTTGATTTTTCTGGCCTTTGCTTGTGTGATAACAGCACAGGCCTTCTCTCAGTTAGCCGGCTACCTTGGAATCCGTGAGTCCGTAATCATGCAGTCTGTTTTATCAAAACGCCTTTACAAACAAACGCTCAATTTGCGAGTCGATACCATGAGCCACCGACCTGTCGGTGAAATAATTCAAATCTATGCCACCGACATTCCAGGCGCCACCACGTTTCTGGAGCAGACTTTGCCAGCCGGGGCGGGAACCTTGTTTCCTCTGATCTTGGCGCCCTTTGCGATTTCGATGATTTACCAGATGCCACTCGCTCCAACACTCATTATCATGGGAGCAATCACGGCACTGAACACAGCGATGGCCTTTCGCCAATCCAGATTTTTCTACAGCTTTAAGCGACTCGCTGGAGAGCGCATCGCTCTGGTCAACGAATGGATTCAAAATATTCGGACTATTCGCATTCTTGGCTGGATCTCTTATTTTGAAAAAAATATTTTTTCAAAGCGTCAAATCGAAACCACGAACCGCATCGGCATGGTCACCAACGGTCAAACCATGAATGCCGTGGCTTCTTCGATCACCTTTGTTTTGAATATCGTAGCTTTAAGTTCCTTCATATATTACTCCAACAATACGATGACGGGAGGAGATCTTCTCGCTCTGCTTTGGATTGTTGGCGTCTTTTTGACCCGACCCTTTAGGCAAATGCCATGGTTTTTCACTTTTGGGTTCGACGCTTGGACCTCCGTACAAAGGCTGGAATCTTTTTTAAATATTCGCAATGCAAATCAAAAATTAGCGAACGAAGAGGCCTCTAAGGAGCCTCTCTCCGTTGCGGCCCCTTCTGAAATCGCACTGGATGTGCAAAACCTCAATCTGCAAATTGGTGAAAAGAAAATTCTCACGAACATCAGTCTTCGTATTCACGAAGGAGAGTTTGTCGCTCTCGTCGGCGAAGTCGGCTCTGGAAAAACCATGCTCCTTCTGTCACTCCTTGGCGAAACGGGCGCCTCCATGAGCCACTATTTTTTAAACGACAAGAATGCCGAGGCAATGACCCTAAATGAGCTGCGAAAACATTTTGCCTACGTTCCCCAAGAAGGCTTTATCATGAGTGCGAGTTTGCGCGAAAATGTCGCGTTCATTTATGACATGAGGCCAGATGGAGACGATCAAATCGAAGAGTCTCTGAGACTAGCCCAATTTGAAGTTTTGAATGAACGAGTTGAAAATGGCCTTGCGACTGAAATTGGCGAAAGAGGAGTCAACCTCTCCGGTGGTCAGAAACAACGAGTGAGTCTCGCAAGAGTTCACTACCATCAAGCCCCGATCTTGTTGCTAGACGATTGCTTAAGCGCCATCGATGTCGACACCGAAGAAAGGCTTGTGACCCAGCTTCTAGATGGAGCTTGGCGGGATCGCACTCGGATCCTTGCAACCCATCGATTAACAATTCTGAATCGTGTTGATCGCATTCTCTTTATGCAAGAGGGCCGCATCCTTGACCAAGGCACCCTGCAAGAATTAACCGCAAGAAACCAGGCCTTCAGAGACTACACTGCAAGTGTCGAGAAAAAGTTGGAGGGCGAGCATGTCCGAGCCGACGCCTAAACCAAAGTATCTCCACGATGGGGACCGCAGAACTGAAACCGGCTTTAACCGTTCTGTTCTAGAAACTTTACATCACGCCTACCGTCCATTCTTCGGAAAAATGCTTTTCGTGTTTTTGGTCGGATTTTGTGGACGCATCATATTGCTGGCCAATGCCAACGTGATCGGCGTTTGGGTGGACACTTTTTGTGATTCGAAGACATCTGTTCATTGCAAACCAATTCCTAGTTTGTTTTCGGACTTTACCTCTATAAAGTTCTTGCAACTCTTGGGCGGGATGGTTTTTTTAGGATTTATTATGACCGCCTTTTTTCGCGTGGTCTTTTCGAGAATGTCCGCACAAGCCATCAGTCAGCTTTACGATGAAGTGACCCTTAGGACCTCTCGCTTTCCGATGAGTTTTTTTGACACCACTCCAGCCGGACGAATTATCACTCGTTTCTCGAGTGACTACGGCAATGTCTTTCGACTTTTTGGTGGCCCCTTGGCAGAGTTCGTTTCTATCGTTTTTGATTTAGTGGTGATGACCCTTTTGATTACAGTTGCTAGCCCTTACTATCTCATTTTTGTTTGTCTGATTGGCTTGCTAAACTATGTCGTTTACCGCATCAATCGAAAGGCCCTCAGGGCCTCCCGGCGAGATCTTTCTGCTAGTCGATCGCCATCAATTGCTCATTTTGCCGAAACAACTCAAGGGGCCAGCACTATTCGCTCTTTTCTTCGGCAAGATTCTTTTATTGAGAGATTTCAGCGGCTCGACAGTTATTTCCTCAATCAAAAACTAAAAACAACTCGCCGCCTAGTTAGTTTTTCTTTTCAAATGGGCGTGCTCTCCGCACTTTTGCTCTTGCTCATGGGAGTCTCGTCACTGCAACTTGTGCAAGAAGGAAAGGTCTCTGTTGGCTCTATCGGGGTCGCCTTTACTTTTATCGCCTTGTCAGGCAATACGATTCAGATGTTCTTTGAGTGGTTAACCCAACTCGAAGAGGCCATGATTGGGGTCGAGCGATTGGACCAATATCTTCGCAAAGATTTAGAACCGGGCAACTTACTCCCGTCAACGGCCCGTTTTAACACCGATCACCCCCGATATGATAAACAAGAGGAAGAGGCTCTCCTTCTCCGCCGCCTATCTGCCCAAAAAAGTGCCTCGGTCCAGGTTGAGGGGCTTTGGTTTAAGTACCGCAACGATTTGCCGTGGGTTCTAAAAGATGTCCACTTTGAAGTAAGAGCCGGTGAACGCCTAGGAATTGTTGGTCGCACGGGCAGCGGGAAGTCGAGCCTAATTCAGGCCCTCTTCTATCTTTACCCGCTTCATGCTGGAAAAATTTCGATCGACCATCAGAGTCCAAAAATCCTTCCGGACTCTGATGGCATTGACTTAAATCTTTACCGCCGTTCGATGGCCTTTATCTCTCAAGACCCCGTCCTTTTTCAAGGGACCTTAAAATACAATCTCGATATCGATGGCCGATGCAATGACGAAGAATTGCTGGCTGTGCTGGACCAGGTCGGGCTTCGCGAATGGGTTCTCCAGCAACCCACCGGACTCGATATGCGAATCGAAGAGCGGGGGAAAAACCTATCCCTCGGAGAACGCCAATTGCTGTGCATGGCTCGCTGTTTACTGCAAGATTCTCCGATCGTCATTATGGATGAGGCTACGAGCTCCGTGGATCCTCAATCCGAAGAAATTTTAGTCCGCGCAACCGAGGAGTTTTTCTCGGATCGGACTCAAATTATTATTGCCCACCGGCTGTCGACTCTCGAGAAATGCGATCGGATATTGTGGCTTCATGACGGCCAGGTTCGGAGCCTTGGACCGACTGAAGAAATACTTCCACAATTTAAATCTGCGAATTTGAGTCCAAATTAATAAAATAACTCAATACCTCCTCAAGAATTTCGGGGTTGAAGTCGATAGAGGAAAGCAGTACAACAGCTCAACTGGCTAAAACCGATCTGTCTAAGCTTCGAGGTGGTTGCATGGACTCTGAAAATCAAAACCTCCCAGATAACAAAGAGCTTTCTTCGAAAGAGTTTACTCACACCGAAGAACAATTCTTTAATCTCTTCGAGAACTGGTCCGCCTTGAGCGCTCAAGAGCGCCGTGAGAAATTCAAAGAACTCCCCCGGACTGAAGCCGAGGAACTATTTTTAAGCCTCAAGGTGCATGATCAAGTAGAGCTTTTAAGCGAAGCCTCTCCCCTTGAAAAACGTTCTTGGGTTCGCCTGCTCGCGCCGGATGACGTTGCCGATTTGATCCAAGAAATGGGTGCAGAACATCGCGAGGACACCCTCTCGCTTCTCGATCCCCAGACCAAAAGAGAGGTCATTGCACTATTAGCCTATGCCGAAGATAATGCCGGGGGCTTGATGAACTCGCGCTTCATCCGCTTAAGACCCGAAATGAGTGTGGATGAGGCGATCAGCTACATTCGGATTCAAGCAAAAACTCAAGTTGAAACAATTTATTACGCCTACGTCCTCGCCGCCGATCAGACTCTCTTAGGGGTGGTTTCTTTCCGTGAGTTGTTTGCCTCGTCTCCAGAAAAGAAAATAAAAGAGATCATGACCACCGACATGGTGAAGGTTCTGGTTGATACGGACCAAGAGCAGATCGGAAAAATTTTTTCAAGCCAGGAGCTCATGGCGATTCCGGTTATAGATGCCAACAGCCACATGGTGGGTATCGTCACTTTCGATGACGTGGCCAGTGTCCTACAAGAAGAAGCCACCGAAGATATTCACAAGTTAGGAGCGGTCGAAACTCTCGATGCCCCCTACATGAAAATCTCTATGATCGAAATGATCAAGAAACGCGCCGGCTGGTTAATGATTCTTTTTTTAGGTGAGATGTTCACCGCAACGGCCATGGGATTTTTTCAATCAGAAATCGAGCGGGCCGTAGTTTTGGCTCTTTTTATTCCTCTCATTATTAGCTCCGGAGGAAACTCCGGATCTCAGGCATCAACTCTTATTATTCGCGCTATGGCTCTCGGCGAAGTGCGGCTTCGAGACTGGTGGAGAGTTTTAGGGCGAGAGTTGGTGACAGGCCTTGCTTTAGGTACTTGCCTCAGTTTAGTTGGCCTCACCCGGATCTTACTGTGGCCAGGCCGAGAACAACTCTATGGACCTCACTATGTTCTCGTGGCCGTTACTGTCGCAGTCAGTATTGTTGGAGTGGTTTTATGGGGAACCCTTTCCGGCTCTATGCTTCCATTTTTGCTGAAAAAAATGCGCTTTGATCCGGCCTCAGCTTCAGCTCCGGCGGTCGCAACCTTAGTCGATGTAACCGGATTGGTTATATACTTCACAGTTGCGAGTTTTGTTCTGCGAGGCGTTCTTCTCTAGTTGTTTTACTTAGGCCTTCATCAGCCCCTTGGTCCACTGCTGAATCATAGCAAGTGTTCCGCGCTCGGCTCCGGCGAATTGAACTCCGTAGGACTGATTCGCCTCGTTCCAAACAACCTGACCTTGCACTTCCACGATGTCTTTGCCATTGGGGCTTGCGATCTTCATGGTGATAATTCCGCCTTGCTCGAGAGCTTCGTCCGCACAGAACGAGGCCCCGCCGAGAGAGATTGTTTTGAGAGAACCAACCAACTCACGATCGCCAACCATCACGCGAATATCAGAATCCATGCGGAAGCGTTCGTAGCGACGTCGGCTTGCTGGATCTTCTTCTGTTTTCGCCAGAGATCGTTGTCTTAAGACAGCCCAAACGATAACAGGAATCAACATCAATCCCGCCAGAACTCCAAAACCGTTCATCGCATCTCCGCCGCCATGACCAGGTCCGCGAAGGGCCGCTGCAGAAATCAATCCGCAACCTGTAGGAGGAGTTGCATCCGAAGCAGAGCTTCGAACTTCGGCCTGATAGCTCGGAGCGTAGCTCGGCTGTGAGCTGTTTGCTGACACCTGAGCCTTTGCTTGGTTTATCAAACCTAGGGCATTCACACGGCCCGAGGTCGAAACTTTATTTAATAGACTTGCAACATTGTCAGCACTAGCTAGCATTAAATTTTTGATCTGATAACCGGTCAACTGAGGTGCCTCTCGCAAGGCGAGAGCTGCTAATCCCGATACAAATGGCGTGGCCATGCTTGTTCCAGACATGGTGCCAGTACGATTGTTAGGCAGAGTACTTAAAATCATCAAGCCCGGGCTCGCGATTTGAACAGTTCTCGCTCCGTAATTAGAAAAGGTCGCCAAGTTATCATAATCGGTCGTTGCGGCTACAGCCACATTGCTTGGAACATCGTAGTTGGCTGGATACATTGATGTTGAATCGTTGTTCTTATTATTATTCCCCGCCGCCGAGGCAATAAACATGCGGTTTGAATAAGCATAAGTAAGGGCCTCATGCAGCGAACGACTGTAGGTGCCGCCGCCCCAGGAGTTGTTGATGACTTGAGCTCCATTGTTGGCTGCGTAATATATCGCGCGGATCGCATTTGAAGTCGTACCTGAGCCATTCGCATCCAAAAACTTCAAAGCCATGATGCGCATTTTTGCCGTCTCAGTTATAGGAGAGGTTAGAATATTTAACCCAGAGCCAACAACAATTCCAGCAACATGGGTGCCATGACCATCATCATCAAAGTAATTGGGTGAGTTGTCGATAAAGTTCCAACCACTCACGTCATCGACGTAACCGTTGTAGTCATCATCAATGCCATTATTAGGGATCTCGCGCACGTTGTTCCACAATGCATTTGAGTTTACAAAAACAGAATGGGTCTTATCTAAGCCGGTATCAATGATGGCGACAATCGGACGAACTGTCGATGCCGACTCTGCCCCCCAAGCTTCAACCACGTGGACAGAGGCACCAGACTGCGAAAATGAGGTCGATGCCGCTGAATACTGCTCAAGCTGCTGGGCTTCGCCTTCGGCAAAAACTTGAGCGGGGCTTCCGAGGCCCGCATTCTCATCGATATCTGACTTTTTAAGGATAAAATTAGGCTCTACATACTCAACATCAGGATCGTTCACCAGATCTTCAAAAGCAGCACTCTGATTGGGCGCCCCTTTTAACGACACGTGATAAGCATTCATTCGTGGAAAGGACCCTTTGAGGGACATTTTTCCTTGCATCTTGTTCAAGACGCCAGACGGCGAAGCCATAGACTTCAGCTTCACAATATATTCGCCAGGCACCGCTTCTTGTGCTTGTGCCAATGACACACCCACAACCAACGATAGAACAGCTAGCATTACAGAATGACCGCCCACTCATGCTCCTTGTTATGTAAACTTATCGGCCCAAGGTCTAGAAAAGTTGAGGGGATTTATCGTATCTTTTTGAGGCGAATTCAGCTGGTTTTACCAGCAGTATTCCAATAGAATGGCCTCAATATGAATCACCTTCCAAAATCCCTTCGCCAGATATTTCTCCGCGGCCTCTTCACCTTTCTTCCGTTAGCGGTCACGATTTACATTTTGTATTCGGGCATCGTTATTATGGAAGGGATGCTCGGCACAACCCTGCAGAGGTTTTTTCCTGATTTATACATCCCGGGTTTTGGTTTCTTGCTGACCGTGATCTTTATATTTTTACTCGGCTTGCTACTGAATAATTTGATCACTGCAAGTTTTTTAGGTGTTTTAGAAAGAGCTCTCTTGCGAGTGCCCTTTATTAAGGCCATTTACTCCCCACTCAAAGACCTCATGAATCTCTTTA
>JAMIQD010000290.1:0-2569 GCA_035914755.1 Pseudobdellovibrionaceae bacterium
GATTATATTTTTTTCGAAGGCGATATAGAAAGCCACTTTTATATTATCGAGTCAGGAAGTGTGCAGATTTTCACCAAGAACAAACTCGGCAAGCGCCTCGATATTTTGACCGTCGAAGAGGGGGAGTCCTTCGGTGAGTTCGCCCTACTCGACAACAAGCCAAGATCAGCCTCTGCCCAAGCCCTCACCAATGTCACTCTCATTAAGGTCTCAGCACAGGGCTATGAAGAACTTATTCGAGATCTTCCCGTCTGGGCTTCGTGCATGATGAAGTCTTTTGTCGCTCGCTTAAAAAAAATGACCGACAACATGAAGTCGAGTGATCAGTTTTTATCAAATAATTAGAGACTGCCCCCTTTAAAACTTGTGACTATTTCTTCCAGGCTCCGGGGCTACTTAACGAGGTCCGCCCGCTACAATCCTTGATTGGGGCAATACCCAAGGAGGATTTATGAAAATCAACGAAGTCATGAAAGCCACAGCTGAAGTCGTTCCCTTTGATCAGACTATTGAAGAGGCCGCAAAGCTCATGAAGCAAGGTAATTACGGAGGACTCCCCGTTGAACAGGACGATAAAATGATCGGCATGATCACGGACCGTGATATTGTAATACGCGTAGTCGCTGAAGGAAAGGACCCCAAAAAAACAAAGGTCATTGAATCTATGTCCGAGGGCATCAGTTATTGCTATGAAGACGAAGAAATCGAAAGTGTTGCTAGAAAAATGGCAGTGCTCCATCATCGCCGTTTGCCGGTGATCAACCGCAACAAACGACTTGTTGGAATAGTTAGCCTGGTCGACATCGCAAAAAAGGCCAACAATACAAAGCTAAGCCACGATATTTCATCTTAGACTAAATGGCCAGATGGGTCATAATTTATGCAGCTTGATCATCCTGCTTGATCATACCTAGAGGCTTAGTAAAAATAGCTCTCGGAGGCCTGGATGACTGCTCAAGAAATTATGGAATTGACTCTCAAAGTTCGCGGCTCTTTGTTGGCACTGCAAAAAGAACTTCTCAACTACCTCAAAGACCTCTTTGAGAAAGAAAGTGGCAGAAGTGTTCCTCCAGGCGAGTGGCTGCAAGTCCTGATGGTTTCCCAGCGTTATGAGTGGCTCAGAGAGCTAACATCCCTGATTGCAGATATCGATCTCCTCACAGAGCTTCAAGAAATCACTCAGGAGCAAGCCTCCGTCGCTCGCCACGAAGTCGAAAGATTATTTTTTACAGCGGACTCAAGTGCGGAGTTTAGCAAATTCTATCGGCAATTGATGACGACAGGGGCTCCTTTCATTCTCACTCAAGGGTATCTAAAAGCCGCAACTCAAAAACTCCCCTCAACAAAAACTCTCACCCTTGAGCAATCTCTGGAGGCTCGAAAGGGCTGGCACGAAGAACATAAGCTTCAACTTCGTAAACGCCGCTCCTAATTCGCAATGACGCTACGTGCTAGCGCGGAGCCCGTCAAAAGTTATATTCTCCCTTTGCCGACCATCGGTCTTGCCTATAAAATGGGCTCGTTCACGGATGAATACTATTGAAGGACTCGATATGGACACCAAAATGACCGTCAATAAGACCGAAAAGGAAATACCAGCAACAACTTCAAATAGCGGCAAAGAGACTCCGAGCTCCGAAGCTAGCCGCCCGCTAACCAAACGTCGCTCGCGACGACGTTTGCCCTCTTGGTAGAAAAGGTTTCTGGTGTTAGTAGAAGTTTGGAAAAAATCAAATTCCCTGCAGAAGGCTTTCATTGTTTTTGGCTTAAGCGTCCTATTTCGTGTGGTCTTTGCCTCGCTGATCGGCCTTGCTGACGACGAATCCTATCACTGGAGTTGGACAAAAAACCTCTCCCTTTCGTACTACGATCATCCTGCCATGATTGCTTGGCTCGAATCCCTATCCACGACCCTTCTTGGCGACACAAGATGGGGAGTTCGCCTACCCTCATTCTTGTGTTATCTTGCTACAGCTTTTGTCTTATGGAAGCTCGCGAAGGATATGTTCAATGTTTGGGCCGCAAACTTCGCCGTCTTTCTCATGCTTTGGACTCCCCTCTGGGGTTTCGGAGGATATGTTGCCTCTCCAGAAACTCCCTTTATGCTTTGCTGGGTCAGCGCTGCCTACGTTTTCTGGCAATCCGTGAGAGAAGACGGGAAATCCTGGCCCCTTAAAAAATCCTGGCTTTATCTTGGTGTCATTATGGGGCTTGGCCTAAATTCAAAGTTTATCATCGCTCTCCTTGCTCCCGGTTTTGGTCTCTACCTCCTCCTGACTCCCTCTCACCGAAAAGATCTTTTGAAAAAATGGCCTTGGATTGGGTTTCTTATCGCCGCGCTCCTCTGCTTTCCCATTTTTATTTGGAACCACAATTATGACTGGCCAGGGTTTCGCTACCAATTCCTTGAAAGACACACCACTACGACCTTTGACGCTTCTCGCTGGTTGCAATTTCTGATAGCGCAAATTCTTTTTTACAGCCCTATCCCTTATATCCTCATGCTCTTAACTTTTGGCTATTCCTTTTACAAACGCCAAGAACCGCGTTGGCGATGGCTATTTTGCCT
>JAMIQD010000291.1:0-4129 GCA_035914755.1 Pseudobdellovibrionaceae bacterium
TATCGTCGCCATCCCCATTACTCCGTTCATAGGCGTTCGTATCTCATGACTCATGGCCGCTAGAAAATCAGATTTCTTTCGTGCTGTCTCGAGTGCGGATTCTCGAGCTCGCAGCCACTCTTGTTCTGTCGCCTTTCGCCTACTGATATCTCGAAAGACAACCAATGCGCCGCGAATGCTGCCATCAATATCCCTCAAATAACGACTGCTGATACTGATATACATCCCGCGCGGATGACTTTCGTTGTGCACCAAAATTTCTAAATCCTCAACCTGCTCGCCGCGCAAGGCTCGAGAAAAAGGCAACTCCATCAGGCCTAATTGCTGAAGACTTTGGATGTCGAAAAACCCAATCTCTCTCGCGTCTTCATCCGAAGAAATGCTCTTAAGACGATTGCCAATAATTCGTTGTGCGGCTGTATTGTAGCGAGTAATTATTCCTTTTTCGTCAGTTACAATCAGGGCCTCACTGATGCTATTGAGTATTCCATCAAGTAGAATGGACTGCACTTTTAAATTTGAGACATCATTTTTGTAATCAGTGATAATTGAATCTTGAAACCGACGACTCGCAATAACAAAGAATACAGTCAAGGCAATCGCGAACAAGTACAGCCAGCTCACAAGTGGTTTTGTTACTCCAGCAAAGGTCCATGGTTGCGACGAATTGTCACTGAGATCCTTTGTCATTTCTGAAATTAGTAGAGTCATTTCGCTGCTGGTATCTTTGAATGATGCAAGACCGCGCTCCTGGTCAAAACGTCCGTTTTGCTTTTTTTCGATCTTGTCATTCAAATCTAAAAAGTAGGCTCTGGTTTGTTTTTGCACTTGGCTAAATCGAACTTGCAAAGCGGGAGCCTGTCTAAAAGATTTGCTCAATTCACTGAAGTTTTTACCCATCACGAGTATGTGAGAGTTGTACTCATCCAAATCTTTGACCTTGCCAGAGCGCAAATACTGCAGGCCGCTTTTTGCCGCCTGATCTATACGAAACTTTGTTTCTTCGAGCACTGATACGCTTCGCACGTCACGTTCGAAAGTATTTTCTTGAAAGTAATATATCGTGGCGCCCACCAGGAGCAACACTCCAAAGTAGGTCCCGAAACGACTCATTAAATAATGAAACAAAGAATAGGATCTCTCCATCAATAAGGTATCGGAATTTTAAGAGGATATTTTAAGGATCGCCGCCCTAGTTCTGCACCTTAGTCTGGGTCTTTCGCTGCGATTGGCGGATTACAAAATATCCGATCAGGCCACAGAGTGCGCCGCCTAAATGAGCCCCGTGTCCGATCGGCAGCCCCCCGCCTCCATGCTGGGCTATAAGCCCCCATAAATCGAGTAAAACAAAGGCCACAGCCCCCCACATTGCCGGAATTGGTAAAATTGCGAACAACAGAATCTTTTCGCGTGGGTATAAGAGGCAAAACAGCAATAACACTCCCGCAATTGCGCCAGACGCACCAACTGCCGGCAGATTCGGAGCCTGAAGATAAAAAGCAGTCACGAGAGCATGACTCAGGGAGCTTACAACCCCTGATATAAAATAGAATATAATAAAAAACTGAACTCCCACGGCGTCAGCGACAATAGGACCGAAGCTACTTAAAACCATCATGTTAAAAATCAAATGAAGTAACAATTGATGAGAAAATACAGCCGTCATCAAAGTCCACCAGCGTCCTGCCTGCAGCGCATCCCAACTGATAGCAAAATTTTCTTGCATAAAAAGCCTTTGAGTTTCACTCGATGACGAAAACCAGAGAAAAAAGACAAAGACGTTCGCTGCAATTAAAACATAAACCAGCACTGAATTTTTCATCGCATTTTCCTATGGGCTCTAGGGTTTGTACTTGAGAACCAACTGAGCATAATCATTTTCGATCCCTTGGCTCATCTGAAACTCACGAATTTTAGTTCCACGATCGACAGTAAATAGCTGTGAATGCGAAGAAAAAGACGGCACCGAACCTTTTACGTTTTTATCGGTAATCCAATAGAGAATTTCAAAAGTAGTTTGATCGCCGCGAGAAAAGGATCTAACGACAACATGGGCCGCGTACTGCTTAAAGAGCTGTGTTCCCTTACCGCAGGCGACCTCGAAATCTCCGGAGTAAAAATTACCGATCCAATGTTTGCATTCAAGCTCAATCGTTCCATCGCTATTTTGATAGTAAAACTCAATTTTATCAAGAAGGTCCTTCGCCACTATCGCCGGCGTTTTTGCTGGAGCGAAGGTCGCAGAAAATACTATTGCAACTAGAATTAAAAACCGCATGGCCGCCTCCAAAATATCTTACAGTTGTTTGACATAATCCAATACCGCCTGCGCATGTCCCGGCGCCTTCACTTTACGAAACTCCGCGATCAAAATCCCGTTTTCATCAATGACAAAGGTGCTTCGCTCGATACCTAGAACTTTTTTGCCATACATATTTTTTTCTTTTATCACATCAAAGATCTTGCAGACTGTTTCATCAACGTCCGACAACAGGTCGAACTTAAACTCATACTTGCATTTAAAGTTATGATGGGATTTCAAACTATCTCGGGAGATGCCAAAAATTTCGACCTTCGCTTTTTTAAAAGCAGGCAAAAGCTTGTTGAATTCGATCCCTTCAGTTGTGCATCCCGGAGTATTGTCCTTGGGGTAAAAAAAGAGGACAACTTTTTTTCCGCGAAGATCCGCAATTGAAAAGGACTCCCCCTGGGTTGAAGACAAAGAAAAATCTGACACCAACTCCTGAATTTTCACTCTATCGCCCTTGGTGCTCTGCAGGGGGCGACGGCTCTTCTTGGATGATGGGGCTTTCTGGGGCGAGACCATTTGGGTCCTCCTTAAAAGGGGGTGTTTGAACTGAAACGGGAGTCGCAGACGGTGTGAGCGCAGGAGCCTGCTTTGCTTCAACCAAAGGCTCTTGCAATACGGTTTCGGTCACTAGTATTGCCCCCTCTATGGGTACATCAGCTTCGATTTTACGAATGGCATCTAGATTTTCAAGAATGTCGGCCCGCAGATGCAAAGTCATCTTTGCACCGCGCTCATATTCGAACTTATTAAACTTAAGAACTTGATTTTTTTTTGAATCATAGTCCAGCATAAGGCCCGTACAATTGAATTTTTCAATCGTGCCGTTCTCGTTTGACTTTAGGTCGCAGCTAATTTGCGGACTCAAAATACCCGCAGCCACCCCGAGAACCTCTGACAAGTTGCCACCATGAAAGGACATCGTTAAAACTGTGCTTGTGGGATGCTCCCACTCTCCGATTTTAACATAAGACTCTTTGCTTCCGCAGCGATGCAAAACCTCAGCTTTTTGCGGAACCCCCTCATGCCCGGTCACCTGTCGAGACATCGTGTAGTTATCGCACCTGAACAAGGATTTATTCGACAAGCGCTGGTTCGTTTCGACCAACAAGGCCCTTTGCATCTTTCCAAAAATTGATTTTTTTAGTGGAGGTCGATCTTTTCGAACAACCCACACAGCCTCTCTTAAAATGGCATCCATTTGTTCAAACCACTTGCCAATTTTTTCGAGCTCTCGATCAGAATTTTTCTTTAACAGCGCTTCCGCAGAAGCAGGACTGGGCTTACTCATAGAGGTTTTTTTCTCTGCCTCACGTTGGGTGCAGGCTACAAAAAATAGGATGAGGACAACTAGTGCATATTTCATTCCGTTGACTTCCTCGTGGTATCCTCTAAACTTTTAAACCATGGAGGCCCACACATGGAAAAAATCTGGCTCAAAAATTATCCGAAAGGAATCCCTACTGAGATCAATATGCAAGAATACACCTCCATCATGCAAGTCTTCGATGAGTCTTGTAGGAAGTACGGCCAGCAACTAGCTTTCACCAATATGGACGTTAGTCTCACTTTTGAAGAACTAGAAGAAAAGGTCGAGGCGTTCGCTTCTTTTTTACAGAACGAATTGAAACTAACCAAGGGAGATCGCATTGCCATTCAAATGCCAAACCTCCTGCAGTTTCCGATTGCCCTATTCGGCGCCCTACGAATTGGCTTAACTGTCGTTAATACAAACCCTCTTTACACAGCGAAAGAAATGTTGCATCAATTCAACGACGCCGGCGTAAAGACAGTTATTATCCTCGCCAATTATGCCCATCT
>JAMIQD010000292.1:0-2110 GCA_035914755.1 Pseudobdellovibrionaceae bacterium
AAAGAACTTAAAATGTCAGATGGCCAAGCCGGCCGCAGAATTGCCGCGGCCCGATTGTTGCGTGAGGTCCCCGTTGTGGAGGAAAAAATTTTATCCGGTGACTTAACCCTGACCTCGGCCGCGCAAGCCCATGTGTTTTTTGCCAAAGAAAAACGGCATGGGAACAACATTGAGAGCAAAGAAAAAACCGAAATCGTCGCCGCGATGGAAGCAAAATCAACACGAGAAGTGACCGAGCTTTTGCTCGCGCGCAGCCCTGCCCCTGAAGTTCACCTTCGTGAAATCATAAAACCAAAAACACCAACTTACACGGAAGTGAAGCTGCATCTGGATAAAGAAACAATGACGGCCCTTGAAGAGCTTAAAAACATTTGGTCACATGCCATGCCTGGTGCAACGCTAGCGGATATTATTAAGCGAATGGCGCAAGAAACTCTCGCTCGACATAATCCGGCAAGAAAACCCTCGCGTAAAATAACGCAACAGACCGTTGGCGCAGGATTTATTAAGTCGGCCTTTGTGAAATCCGAATTTTTGCCAAACGGTCAAAAGAGTGGTGTTTCATGTGCGCAAGCGAAATCATCGACGCAAACTAAAACATCCAGGCAGGCTAGTACATCAGCGCGCAAAGCTTTACCAATCGCTACCAAGCGGCAAGTTTTTATTCGAGATCAAGGCAAGTGCACCTATAAAGACCCCCGCACGGGTGAAAGATGCAATTCCCGATCTTATCTTGAATATGATCATATTCACGCACGAGCGTTGGGTGGACAAGACACCGCAGACAATCTTCGTTTACTTTGCAAGGCCCACAACATTCGTCACGCGATCAACGACTTTGGCTTGCAGAAGATAAGCGCGCATCTCGAAAGCTCGCAGCGCTAGCTAGTCTGTCGCACTCGCATAAAGCGAGCATGCACACGGCGCCGGCCTGAAGTTCCCAATCATTAAAGTTCCCGCCAAAAAGGCCAAAGGCTAGGCCCCTTGTACATGTAGATAAAACATTCTCCGCTAACACTCGACATTAGGCACTATGCTTGAGTTTTAGAAGCCACTTTTCGAGATTCTCAGTTAATTTTTCTGTCTTCGGTATCGGCTGACTTTTTATAAACTCTAGTCGAGATTTCTCAACAACAGGATCTAAGAACTGCACATGGGGTAGCGCTTTTTGGCGCTCTAAAAGCTTTTGCCTTGGAGTTATGAACCCAAGTCCCCCATGTAATCGTTTATTGTTATAAAACCGCAACCATGCCTCTTGAGCCGCTTTAAAAAATTCAAAGCTTCGCACCTCTGTGCGCCTATAGAAAAACTCTTCGTCGATTCTGTGACTTCGCTCCACCTTGCCGTTTAATTCCTTCTCTCCAGGCGGGATAAGTCTATGCCTTATCCCTTTCTGGCCACACCAAGATGTCATAGGGTGCATATTGCGCACACCGTGCGGATTGAGTCTGTTCGTAAACTCAAAGCCATTGTCAGTTTGTATACACTGTATTTTAAATGGAAATGATTTTACTAGGCCCTCCAAAAACACCAACGTTTGATGTGGGTTGAGCTCTGTGGATGGCCAGATAAATCGCAAACGCGTACATTCATCTACCGCCACGTAATTATAAACCCTGCGGCCATCTACAAAAAATGGCACGTACTTTACATCAACCTGTACACGCTGACCAGGGACCAAAAGCTCATAACGCTTTTTATGCTTTTTAAGAGTTGTTGGTTTTGGCGCAGCCCTTTTCCGGCCACGAATGATTTTACAGATTGTGGGCTGACTGATTTTTATATTTTCAATTTGAAGATGCGCTTGAATTGTAGGTGCCCCGTAGCCCTTGTGAGCAAAACTCAAAATCCTTCGCTCAAGTTGAGGACATGTCCTTTTCGGACTCACTCTTGGCCTGCGGCTCTTTTCGCCTAATCCCTCTCTTAAATCAAACTGTGCACTCTTTAAACGAAACCACCATTTATACCAAAATGTTCTTGAAAATCCACGCCGTGAACACGCCTCTTTAACTCCGATTTCTAAACCTAAAATCAAAAGCTCTGCCTTGATCCGGATGTTTCGATCTCGAACATTGTGTAACCGCGTCTTGATCAATTGGATCTTTCTGAT
>JAMIQD010000293.1:0-6300 GCA_035914755.1 Pseudobdellovibrionaceae bacterium
TACTGACAAGATTTTCACAACTCCTTCGGATACGCGGACCGAAAACTATATCACCGGGCGTTTTGGGTGATTGTGTGAAAGAAAATGAGCCAAGTCCTCCCATCGAAATTCCGCGAGAAGCTTTGAGTGAAGAGGCTTTTAAAGGAATTATTGAGAGTTTTATTTTACGTGAGGGCACGGATTATGGCCGCGAAGAAGTCGGGTTTGCGACCAAGTTTCAGCAAATCGAAAGACAGCTGGGCCGCGGCGATATCAAAATCGTCTTTGATCCTGATACGGGGACTGTGGGTCTTGTTACGCTTGCTCAGTTTCAGGTTTTAAAATCGTAGGTGCCGATTTGAAAGAGGGCCTTTTTGGCTTCGCTCAGTGAGAACTCTTTTTCGAACTCAACAACAAGACTGCCATCAATCAAAATCCGAGGATCAATATTGAGCTTGAGAATCTCTATGTAGGTCTCTTTAGCGAAGGGCTTTTTTCTGACATTGCGTCGGTATGTGAGTAAGGACGAAATCAAAATAAAGGGATAAAAAATCAAAAACAGAAAAAGATTTGAGACCTTTAGCTCTGAAAAGTGAATCTTGCGTATTTTGAAGCCCGCAATTTTAGCGAGGAGTCTCAATTTGGTGATGCCGATTAAAAACACATGGCCATAGTATTGGTTGTCGTTGTGATCGCGGTTAAACCACAGGCTGTCGTACTCGTTGACGGCCATAATTCTGTTGTAGCGTTCGCTCTCGGTTAGCAGATACGAAAGTTTGTGCTTGAGGCTTGAGTAGTTAGGGGTTGTCACGATCAGGGTGCTTTGGGCTTTGAGAACGCGGTTAAACTCTTTAAGGGCGGCGAGTTGGTCCGGAAAGTGCTCAAGGCCCTCTTGGCAAATTAAGAGGTCGCCGAAGTTATCTGCAAGTGGGAGTCCGGCAGAGGCATCACAGTACTGGCATTCAATGCGAGGCTCTTTAAAAAATTCCGGAAAAAGATCAAAGGCTGCGACTTGAAAACCCTTATCTAGCAAAAATGTCGCAGTCTCGCCATTGCCGGCAGGGAGATCGATGGCCACCTTGGTTTCGCCGGAGCGAGGTCCGCGGCCCGCACCGATTGTGGTCACATTCTCAAGAACTCTAAAAAATATTTGCTTAAAAGTCATGGGCCTAGAGTATTTGCGCGACAGAAGAGGCGTCAATCAGGGATTGGTGCTCGCAGGTTCGATGACCGGATGCTTCAAAGGGTCTATTCAAAAATAGGGGCGATGATCTCGGCGCCAAAAATGCAAAAGCGACCGCTGCCTTCGCAAGATCGCTTTTGGATGGACCCATTCGGCCAAAACCGAAAGGAGTCCGAATATGAAAAGAAAGATACCTTCATATCGGCGCGTCTTGAGATTACTGAAGCAGGTCTTGGGATTAATTTTGTTGATTCTGAAAATCCTCAAAGAGCTGGGTTAGTTCGAGATCCGTAGAAAGCTCTGAACGTGTTCTATCGTCACAAATTGTGACCTAGGACCAGGGATGGGACTCAAAAACCCCGGGCCGGGTGGGTTCAAACGGGGTCTTGCGGGGGCGCTATTTGGTGCGTTCGAAGAGAATTGTTTGCCTCAGTCCATGTTCGAGAGGGACTTGCTCTTGCCAACCTAGACTTTCAATTTGAGAGACGTCGAGATTTACTTCCATGACTTCATTGTTTCGGTAGGGAAGAGCGCCAAAACGCAGTTGAGTCTCAGTATTCTCACAGAGTTTTTTAATCATCACGACAAAGTCTTTAATTGAAATTTGCTTCTTTGATCCCACCTGAAAACAGGTATATCCATCAGGGATTTTATGAATGTTGTCTAAAATAGTGCGGAAGGCTCGAACGACATCGTCGATGTAGATAAAACTGCGCTTTTGTTCGCCGAGGGTGAGGTCAATATTTTTTTGTTCGTTGAGAACAAGGTCTTTGATGACTTTGGATACAAACTTTGAGGGGTCATCACCTTTGCCGTAAAAATGTTCAAGTTCGACATTGATAGATTTTATTTTGCTCGAAAAAAATAAAAACCAATCTTTGAACTGAGCTTTAGATAAAGAATAGTAGTTGATTCTTTTGTCAAGAATCGTGTCGGTGTTGATAAAGAACTCCACCTTGTTCTCGAAGGCATTTTTCAACAGATGCAGGGGTAGAATCAGATTGGCTTCGATGGTGTCATCAAGATCATTTTCATCGCGGCCATAATTAGTTGCACAATGAATAACTCCAGAAAACTTTTGCTCTCGAAATACGGAGCAGAGATCGGCTTCTTCGATATTCAACATGGTTATTTTGTCGAGAATACTTTTTAAGCGAAAGGTGTTGGATTGTTTTCGCTTTAAAATAAGGATGTCATAATCTGCGGCTAAACTTGCGACTAAATTGCTGCCGAGATAGCCGGTTGCTCCTGTAATAAGAAGCTTTTTTTTGTTCATAGGGAAGTCACTTTAAAAATTTCCAGAACACACCGTAAGTCATAAGTGCCCACGTTGTTGTAAAAGCATCTTTAAGGCGAATCTTTTTGCCTTCGGCAATAGACCGTCCGTAATATGATATGGGAACCTCATAGAAGACTGCACCATGAGCACGAAGCTTGAAAAGCATTTCGATTTCGATTTGAAAACCCTTTGTATAAAAGGGAATACTGCGAATAAGTTTGCCGTCGAAGGCCTTTGCCGCAGTTTCTACATCTGTCAGATTGAGATTCGCTAAAAGATCAGCAATGAACGTAAAAAACTTATTTGCTAAATAATTGTAAAAGTACTGGGCTTTGTGGGCCTTTCGTACAAGCATTCGAGAGCCAAAGCAAACTTGACCGTGGCCGTTGGCGATGGGGTCGATCAAATTTATCAGTTCGTTTGGATCGTATTCTAGATCTGCATCTTGGCGAACAACAATTTCGCCAGTAGTTTGAGAAATTCCCTTACAAAGCCCGTAGCCAAGCCCTTGATTTTTAGGCACTTCGACAATAACAATTCTTTTGTCAATAGTCGCATGTTTTTTGAGGACCGCGCCCGTATTGTCAGTGGATCCATTATTAACGCAAACAATTTCAGTGATGAAGGGCAATTTGTTCAACTTATCTAACACAGAACCCACAGTGCGATCTTCATTGTAAGCGCAGATCACGACAGAGATCGTTTTGTTATTTACCTGTTCTTTATATTCAGAATTTTGCATGAGTTACCAACATTGAAAACACGGTGTAGTCGATATTTATGAGGTGATATCATTTCTTGTCAATTCTTTCGTTGGCGCGCAGCATAAACAGCTAAAGGGCCTTGTCTTGCAAGTGGCCGGTCCATAAGACTGTGACACTATGACAAAGCCTGTATTTGGGTTGGTATTATTCTTCTGGATTGCTCTGCATACGTCACAGTCCGCTATAGATTTAGCAGATTTTTTGCTGATCGCAGCCGCCTTTTGGAGTGCATTTAAAAAACAGCAGTGGTCAATGCTCAAGAATTCATTTCGGCCTAATTTGTTTTGGTTGGGCTGGATAATTGTGGTCAGTTTGGGGTTCGTTTTTGGTGCCCCCGTTGAGACAAAAGTGGCTCTTCAAAATATTCTGGAGTTCAGGTGGTTGCTAAGTTTTGTTTGTTTTATTTATTTGTTTAGGCAAATTACTTGGAGTGAGTCACAGATACGCTCCTTTTCCTTATTGTTATTGGCATTTTCAGTTTTAGATGTCGTCCTGTTTTTCGTTAACTATGATAAAGATCCGCGAGCTGGGGGGCTTTTTGGTCACTCAATGCCATTTGCTCATACGATGGGTCCGGCAGCACTATTTTTGCTTTTTGTGGACTTAAAAAAATCATTCGAAAAAAATCAGCCACCACTTTGGCGGTTTGTCTATTTTTTGACACCTTTGCTGGCCACGAGCCTGGTTGTTCTTAGTTTTACCCGAGGTGTTTGGTTAGGATTTGCAGGTGCACTCTTTGTTTGCTCCGCAATTTTGGGCCGAAAAGTTTTGCTGAGTTCTGTACTCGCACTGACGCTAACTGGGGGGATTCTTTTTTACGGCTCGGACCGTATTCAAAATCGGGTGATGGGTAAAACCAATGCCGAAACTCAGAGCAACAACGAAAGAATGCTCTACTGGAAGGCCAATCTTGAGATTTTCAAAGATTATCCACTTTTTGGCATTGGCTATAGTCAGAATAATGTTCATGTCGAAGAATATCTAAAAAAAGATGGCGTGGAGTGGTTGGGGGGGGCGCATGCCCATAATCAATACATCCATTATTTAGCAGGAACTGGAGTTTTTGGTTTAGGGTGCTTTCTTGTTTTTTTAGGTTTGGTGATGTGGCCCATTGTAAAGTCGCTGTGGCTTGCACGAAATCAACGAAGTCGCTCTGATCAATATTATATTCTCGTCGGCATTTTCGGCGGGATGCTTTGCTTCTTAGCCGCAGCAATGACAGAGTCTAATTTTAGTATTTCAAAGAATCGTTTTATGTTTTTATTTATTGCGGCTTTTGGTTATGCCATGACGACGTCTTTGAAAATAAAGTCTCCCGAAATGGAGCGCTAGCGCATGTGCGGAATATTTGGCCTTATCGGCACTCGTGATCATGAAGAAATCAAAGTTGCAAATCGCACACTTTCACATCGAGGGCCTGATGCCGAGGGGTATTGGTTTGACCAGAAAAACACGGTGGCACTTTGTCATCGCAGGCTATCAATCCTAGATTTGAGTGAAGCAGGGGCGCAGCCAATGAGCTCTGAAAGCGGGCGCTATGTCATTACCTACAACGGTGAGCTTTATAACTTTCGCGAGATTAAAAATAAGCTAAAAAAAACGAGCTGGCGTGGCGGCTCTGACACAGAAGTTCTTTTGGCCTGTTTTGAAGATTGGGGTGCCGAGAGAACCCTTGAAGCGATCGAGGGTATGTATGCCATAGCTCTTTGGGATACGCAGAATAAAACTTTGACCTTAATCCGCGATCGCATGGGCGAAAAACCTCTCTATTACGGTTTGGTTCAAGGAAGCTTTGTCTTTTCGTCAGAGCTAAAGCCTTTTATCAGTCTTTTCAAAAATGATCTTTCGCTTAATCAATCTGCCGTTCAGGATTTTTTTAGACGCAGCTGTGTTTCTGGCGTGCAAAGCATTTTTAACGGGATCTACAAATTGCCACCGGGTCACTTTTTGACGATTTCCGAAGGGGATGTTAAGAGTAAGGACACTTTAGCCACTCCGATAAAATATTGGTCATTGCGGGATATCCCTCTCGGGGCGCTGAAAATTTCGCAGCAAGAGGCGATTGATCAACTTGAGGGCAAACTCAAAAAATCCATAGCAGAACAAATGATTGCGGATGTTCCCTTGGGTGCCTTTTTGTCTGGGGGGATTGATAGTTCCCTGGTTGTGGCCCTTATGCAATCTCTCAGCACCAAAAAAGTGAAGACTTTTTCGATAGGCTTTGACAGCGCTCATCACGATGAGGCTCCGCATGCCAAGCTGATATCTCAGCATTTGGGGACAGAGCATGAAGAGTTGTATGTGAGTGAAGCAGATCTGCTTGCGCAGGTGCCGTTCCTTTCACAAATATACGATGAGCCCTTTGCTGACTCATCACAGATACCAACAATCTTGGTCAGTAAAATGGCAAGAAAGCATGTTAAAGTGGCACTTTCTGGCGATGGCGGTGATGAGCTTTTTGCTGGCTACAATCGTCATAAATTTGCGGAAAAGCAGTGGTCTAAACTGCAAGTTATCCCGGAAGGGCTTCGCACCGTGGTTGCAAGGGGGATTCAAGGTATTTCTCCCGCGAGCTGGGAGGCTATTTTTAAAGTCATTTCATCAGGAACGTCCCAGCCCCACGAAAAGATATATAAGCTTGCGAGCGTCCTAAGGTCCTCTTCGATGGCTGATTTTTATCAAGCGGTGTCAACGCATTGGCGTGAGTCATCACCGCTATTAAATAAAAACATGAATTTCTCATCAACGGATTGGGACGTGCACTCGGCCCTCGAAATGTGTTTGGCAGATGCCAAGTGGTATATGCCCGACGATATTTTGGTAAAGGTCGACAGGGCTGCAATGTCTCAAAGTCTTGAGACACGCGCGCCGTTCTTGAATAAAGATGTTGTTGAAATGGCTTTTGCGCTTCCGATGAGTTTAAAAATCAACCAAGGCCAAACAAAATGGATCCTTCGACAGATTCTCTATAAGCATGCTCCCCAAAGCCTTATGGACCGCCCTAAAATGGGCTTCGGTGTCCCTTTGGGCGTCTGGCTCCGAAACGAACTCAAAGACTGGGCATGGAGTCTTTTAAATCCAGAAGCGCTCAAACG
>JAMIQD010000294.1:0-31522 GCA_035914755.1 Pseudobdellovibrionaceae bacterium
GACTGCAAACGCGACTAGCGTGACGGCGTGTTTCGATGCTGGTAATAGAAAAACTGGTGAAATTGAAATGAATGAAAAATTTGTTCGTATTGATTGGGATATTAAAGATAATGCGGGTAGTACGGTAGAGTCTGGCGTAATGACTGAATTTAATGATAAAACTCCAGGAGTTATTTCTGGCGAAGTCTACTTACAAGGAACTGGTGATGGCAGTAGCTTTAAAATCGCAATCACTCGAAAAGCAGTTTACATGCAGGCGGTATGGTCAGAGGGCTCTGCGGCTGGCAAAGTCGAAAAAATGAATATCAAGGCCTGCAAGTAGCTTTTATATATCAAACCAACTCGGGAGTCACCGTCGCCAATACAAACAAATACTGGCGGGCTACTTCTTTGAGGTAGGCAAATCTCCCGGAAGCGCCGGCGTGTCCGGATTCCATGTCGGTTTCAAGAAGCAAAACATTGTTATCGGTCTTGAGCTCGCGGAGTTTTGCGCACCATTTAGCAGGCTCCCAGTAGGTTACGCGGGGGTCATTCAAGCCCGCTTTGATATATAAATTCGGATAGGCCTTGGCCTCAACATTGTCATAAGGAGAGTAGCTCTTAATATAGTCGTAGTATTCCTTAGAAGTTTCGGGATTTCCCCACTCTTGATATTCCATCTGTGTGAGAGGCAAGGAGGCGTCGAGCATTGTATTCAAAACATCGACAAAAGGAACGATTGCGAGCACTGATTTGAATAACTCGGGCCTCATGTTGATAACCGCTCCCATAAGCATACCCCCGGCGCTGCCGCCCATGATAGCTAGGCTCTTAGTTTCTGAATATTTGTTTTTAACTAAGTACTCAGCGCAAGCGATAAAATCGTGAAAGGTGTTTTTCTTTGTTAAAAACTTAGCATCTTCGTACCACTTTCGCCCCATATCGCTGCCCCCGCGAATATGGGCAATGGCGTAGATATAGCCACGGTCCAACAAGCTAATTCTTTGTGTACTAAAGGCCGCCGGCATGGCCATGCCGTAGGAACCATAGGCGTAGAGAAGAGTCGGTTGGCCGCCGCTTTTACGCAGGGACTTTTTGTAAACCAGAGAAATTGGCACAAGCGTGCCATCATAAGAAGGAGCCCAAACTCTTTCAGAAGCATACTCTTCGGCATTATAACCAGAAGGAATTTGTTGAACCTTGCGGATGATTTTTTCTTTTGTAAAAAGATTGAGGTCATAGATCTGATTCGGTTGCACAAGAGAGTTATAGCTGAAGCGCACCCAGTCCGTGTCAAACTCGAGATTGGAGCTGAGTCCCACTTGGTAAATTGGATCTGCAAAAGTGATGGTTTCTAGTGCGTGAGATTCATAGTTTAATTTATAAACGGTGGTTAATGCCTTTTCTGTGGCTAACAAGATCATAAAATTTTTAAAGGCAACGACAGACTTGAGGGTGCGGTCCGGAGTTGCTTCGACGATGGTTTCCCAGTGCTTCCGTTCAGTATTTGATACGGGCGTTCGACAAAGTTTAAATGTCTGAGCGCCCCTATTCGTTAGAATATAGAAAAAGCCTCCTCGATGAGAAATTTCGTATTGAACATTTTCTTCTAGAGGAGAGAAAAGCGTCAGTTTGGCTTTTGGCTCATGGGCACTCAGATAGTAAACCTCTGAGGTCGCATGGCTCGTGCGCTCAAGAAAGACAAAGTCGCGGCTCTCACTGAGGCTGCAAGAAATAAAGTATTGGCTGTCTTTTTCTTCGTAGATGAGTTCATCAGAGGAGGGGAGAGTGCCGACTAGATGGCGCCACATTTTGGTTGGTCTTTGGTTTTCATCTTGGGTGATGTAATAAAATGTTTTATTGTCCATAGACCAGGCGCTGCCGTAGTAGAGCTTTTCGATTTTTTCAGGATAGAGGTCGCCTGTCGTTAAGTTTTTGAAATAAAGGGTAAAAACTTCTGAGCCGTCGGTGTCGATAGCGTACGCAAGAATATCATGACGAGGACTTACGCTATAGGCCGCTAACGAAAAACTTTTATGGCCCTCTGCCAGTTTGTTACAGTCCAAAACAATTTCTTCGGTGGCCTCTAGTGAGTTCTTTCGGCGGCAATAGTAGGGGTGCTCCTTGTCGCCCTCTGTGCGGCTATAATAGTAATATTCTTCGCATTTCGCAGGAGGAGTGGAGTCATCTTTGGTGATTCGGGCCTTTAATTCTTCAAAAAGTTTTTGCTCGAAGTCTTTATATTTAGAAAAGTAACTATCAGTGTGTTTATTTTCGGCCTCAAGATATGGCCTTGTTTCTGGATGCTGGACGTTCTTTAGCCAGAAATAGGGATCGGTTCGCATATCACCGTGGTGCTGAAAAGTTTCAGGGTATTTTGGAGCTTTTGGTTGAATCATCTGGCCGACTTTCTATTTTTTAAAAATTGCGATACGAGTGCAAAAGCAGAACCTATTAAAAGGATCCAAGAAATAAAACTCGAAACGGACATATCAAACACGAGTCCGCCGCGAAAGTCATCACGGAAGGACTCCATGAGTAGGCGCCCGAGAGAGTGAAGCGCAATCCACAGTGCAAACAAACTCCCTGGCGATTTAAAGGATTTTTTCTTTTCACTGCCGAGAAGGATAAGCATCGCGCCAAGCTCCCAAAAGGTGGCATAAAGCTGAGTGGGGTGCTTGCCGGCGACGGCCCAGGGAAAATCACAGGAGCTGCCGTAACAACACCCGGCTAAAAAGCATCCAATGCGGCCCGCTCCATACATAAACGCAAGAACCGGCGAAAAGGCGTCGAAATATGCTCCATAATTTGGAGCTTGTTTGTATTTCAAATAGCCGAAGGCGGCAATTACTCCCAAAAAAGCTCCACCAAAGTATACAAAGCCGCCTTCCCAGAGATAGAAGATTTTTTCGGGAGACGTGAGATAATACTCTGGATTTTCATAGATCACGTGAAAGAGACGGGCACCCATTAAGCAAGTTAGCATTAGAATTAAGCTGAGATCTAAAATATTCTTTTGGGGTAAATGATAAATCTTTGCTCTCGACGGAAGCCAAAACAAACCGATAGATATAACGAGACTGATTACTAAAAAAAAGCTGGGGACTTCAAGACCTTTGGTCAGATGAATAATTGGGTACAAGGCTTCTCCCGTCTTAGACTTAGGACTTAATTTTCATCGAATTTATAAATTATTCAACAGGAAACTAGGCAACGTGAAAATCAAATTTCATAATGATTCCTATGAGATTACACCCTGCAGACGTGGCCAAAGAAATAAAGGCGTATTACTTTTTTGAGTCTTTCAGTGAAGACCTTCTTCTTCAGGTTTCGACAATGATGACAAATATGTCGTTCAAGAAGGACGCGTTTATTCTACGCCAGGGGCAACCCAATCAGTCTTTGTTTTTTCTAAGAAGTGGCAAAGTTGAAATCCTCTTATCCGGCGAGGTTGTTGCTGAATTAGAGGGGGGCGGCGAAGTTTTTGGCGAGATGAGCGTTATTAGTGAGAATCCGGCAACAACCTCGGTTCGTGCCGCCGATGATGTCGAATGCTTTGTTGTGAAGGTGGAGGATTTTAATCATGTTCACCCTAAAGACAAGGACCACTTCGACTCGCTGTTGTATCGTATCTACTCATCAATTTTGGTCGAGCGCCTTATAAAGACCAACGAAAAAGCTCGGTTATTTGAAATTGCAAATCGCGAGCTTCAACGCGTGCAGGTTGATCTCCAGGAGCTTGGCGACAAAGAGGTCCTTCTTGTTGAGTCTGATAAGAAACAGCAGGTCATTGCTCGCATGGCTGTCGGCGGAACGGGGGTGCGTCTCGATATTGCGAATAATCAGGATGAAGCTGACAAATTCATCAGTACTAAGAAGTATGACTCTATTCTTTGTGAAGAGGCCTTCTTGAATATCCTGGTGACCGCCTATAAAAATAAAATCGCGCCGCATCTGGTGCTGTTGACAGCTCCGGACGTAGCTCAAAACCTGGTCACAATGAAGGGAATGCCCTTTGTTGATAATGTAATGTCGCGGGATCCTGACGATCGCAGCTTTACTGTCAGAAGTTTGTTGACGACAATGACAAAGGTTCTAAATCGGAATATTTTTGGTATTGAAAAATATCTTTCCTGGGGTGCTGATATTCAGTCGCGCCGAGTTCAATCCAGCTCTGGTAGAGGTAAAATTAAAGATGATATGGTTGCCTACTTTAAGCAGAGTGGAATCCGTATGTCTATTTTAGATAAAGTTTATCTAGTTGCAGAAGAATTGTTAATGAATGCAATATATGATGCACCAACTGATGATCGAGGGCAGGCCCTTTATAATCATCTTCCAAGAAAAACAGAAATTAACTTAGATAAGAATCAAGAATCTACGATCAGGTATGCTTTTGACGGCTCGATGATAGCTGTTTCAGTTGAAGATCCGTTTGGCGCTCTTACAAAAGAAATTATAATTCAATACCTAGAAAGCTGTTATCAAGGAAAGGCTGGAACCTTAAATATCAATAAAGGGGGAGCTGGTCGTGGTCTGCACCAGATTATTGAAAACTCAGATTTGACCATTTTTAATGTCAAACGTGGAGTTAAGACCGAGGTCATAAGTCTTTTTAACTTAGATACAGGTCGTAAAGAGCACAAGCCCTCTTTTCATTATTTCTTCATCTGATTTTTGGCTAAGAAGAGGCCTTTTTCGAAGCCTCTTTTTTTTGTCGAGACTCCGTAAACATCATTAAAAGCAAAAGACTCACGCCTCCGACGATCGCGCTATCTGCCACATTGAAAGCTGGCCAGCTGTATTTGTTATTGAGGTGGAAGTCTAAGAAATCGATAACATAGCGAAAGCGCAATCTATCGATATAATTTCCGATGGCTCCGCCAAAAATGCACGAAAGGGCGACGATTTGCTTCGTGTCGTCGTCTTTGACCCCGCGAAGGATCGAAAGAATGATGACAAGCGCAATGGGCGGCATTGCCAAAAAGAAGATCTCGCGGAATGTGGGATGCGACTCTGCCAAAAATCCGAAGGCTGCACCAAAATTGCGTACATAAGTCAGATTAAAAAAATTTGGAATCACAACTGTAGACTCACCTAAATGATATTGCGTATGGATATACATTTTTATTAACTGGTCTAGTGCTATCAAAAAACCAGAGATCACGGCTAGGTACAAATACTTCTTTTTCATGATAAGGCCTCAACACATTTTGGACACACGCCAGTGGTCTTGGGTTCTTGACTGATTTCCGTTGAATAGACCCAGCAGCGCACGCATTTTTCTCCGGGGGCCTTTTCCGCGTGAACGTCGTAAGACCCAATTTCAACCTCTACTCTAGACACTATTAGAAACTCACGCAAATCTTTACAGCCTTTTAAATCTTTTAGCAGATCTCCCTCGGCTTTGATTTTAACCGCAGCTTCGAGACTTGCACCAATAATTTTTTGCGCGCGTAGAGTTTCTAAGACTTTCTGAACATCACTACGAACCTTAAGTAGGCCCGTAAACTTTTGGCTTAAAGAGGGGTTGTTCCACTCCATCGGCGCTTCTGGAAAATCGAGCAAGAAAACACTCTCAGCTTTATCGCCCTTAACGTAGGTATAAACCTCTTCGGCCAAAAACGAAAGAATCGGAGACATCATGCGTACTAAATAATCAGTAATAGTGTAAAGGACCGTTTGGGCGGCTCTTCGGGGGACGCCATTGGCTTTCCAGGTATACAGACGATCCTTCAAGACATCCAAATAGGTTGCCGAAAGATCGACAGTGAAGAAGTTGTTGAGGAGATGATACACTTTGTAGAACTCATAGGATTCGTAGGCTTGAGTCACCTTTTCGGTGAGTTCATAAAGTTCATGCAGGGCCCATTGATCTATCTCCGTCATTTTCTCATAAGGAACTCGGTCCGCTTTGTAATCAAAATCGTTAACAGCTCCGAGCAGAAATCTCATGGTATTGCGGATGCGGCGGTAGGTTTCAGTGACTCGGTCGAGCTCCTCTTTGCCGCAGCTCACGTCTTTTCCGTAGTCTTCTTAGGCCGCCCAGAGGCGAATGATTTCGGCTCCAGATTTCGCAGTGACTTCATTTGGGTCAATCACGTTTCCTAGGGACTTGCTTTGTTTGCGCCCTTGAGAATCCACGACAAATCCGTGAGTGAGAAGGGCTTTAAACGGGCTCTGTCCATTAGTTGCTATCGATGATAGCATCGAGGTGTTAAACCATCCGCGGTGCTGGTCACTACCTTCAAGATAGATGTCGGCCGGGAAGGCCATACCCTCGCGGCGTTTTTGCACAGCTGCATGGCAGACTCCAGAGTCAAACCAGACGTCGAGAATATCACGTCCGTGGCGAAATCCCGCGGAGCCAAATTGGGTATTCTTTTTGGCGGCCTCAGATTTTTTCCAGCTATCACAAGCCAGTTCATTGGCCGAAATTTTATAGTAGGCTTCGATGCCGCCTTGCTTTTCGATGACATCAGCGGCCCTCATCATGACATCGTAGTCAGCAAAGGGCTCGCCCGTTGCGACGCAGGTGAGAATCGGAATGGGAACACCCCAAATCCGCTGACGACTGAGGCACCAGTCTGGGCGGTTTTCCATCATGGCTTGAAATCGCGCGTGTCCCCACTTCGGGAAAAACTCGACATTTTCAACTTCTTTTAAAGTCTTTTTGCGAATCTGTGAGGTCTCCAAATCTATACCCATAAACCACTGCGGAGTTGTTCGGTAAATCAGAGGAGTTTTGGTGCGCCAGCAGTGTGGATAGCTGTGCTCAATTTCTTTCATGGCGATGAGGTGGCCGGACAACTTAAGACGTTCAACAATTAAAGGGTTGGCTTTAAAAATATTAACGCCCTGATAGTCAGGAACTTCTTCAGTGAAAGCTCCGGACTCGTTTACGGGGCTTAGGATGCCCAGATTGTATTTTTGTCCAACCTTGTAGTCATCGATGCCATGGCCTGGAGCCGTGTGAACCGCCCCAGTTCCGGCGTCGGCGGTGACGTGATCGCCCAAAACAATCACAGAGTCTCGGTCGATAAAAGGATGGCGTGCCTTTCCGAGTTCGAGGTCGCTTCCTTTTACAACGAGGCCTTCTTTTAAACTGAGACCCGTGTCTTTTTCGAAAAACTCCTTGAGTGCTTTTGCAATAACTAGATTTTCAGTGCCCGCATCGAAAACAGAATATTCAAACTCTGGATGCAGACAGATGCCTAAATTTGCGGGCAGAGTCCAGGGGGTTGTGGTCCAGATCACCAGAGACGTGGGCTTTTGCGGGCTACCGAGTTTTTTTAATGTCGAAGGATCAGTCACATTGAATTTAACATAGATCGAGGGGCTTTTGTGATTATGGTATTCAACTTCTGCATCAGCGAGGGCGGTCTTTAGGGTCCAGTTCCAATAAACAGGTTTTTCTCCGCGGTAGATATTTCCATTTTTAAAGGATCTAGCAAACTCACGCACCTCTTCGGCTTCGTAATCCGCGGACATTGTGAGGTAGGGATTTTGCCAATCAGCTAAAATCCCGAGGCGGCGAAATTGCTCTCGCTGGTGATTCACCCAAACCTGAGCCTCGGCCCGGCAGAGCGCCATAATTTCTTGATCTGTTTTTGAGGTTTTCTTAGCGGCTAAATCTTTTAGAACTTTGTGCTCAATCGGTAAGCCGTGACAGTCCCATCCCGGAATAAAAACGGCCGGAGCGCCTTTGAGGTTTTTGTATTTGATGATGATGTCTTTTAAAGTTTTATTTAGCGCGTGACCAAGGTGAATGGAGCCATTGGCATAGGGAGGTCCGTCGGGCAAAACGAAGGGCTTTTTTCCGGCGTGGCGCTGAACCATTTTTTGGTAAATCTTTTTATCATCCCAGTACTTTAGAATTTCCGGTTCTTTGGTTGGAAGGTTTCCCTTCATCGGAAAATCTGTTTGCGGTAGTCGCACAGTGGCTTTGTAATCGGGGAGTGTGCTAGACACGGAGGCCTCCTAAAATTTCAAGAGATCAGTATATTGAAATATTGCTAAATATTTAAGCCATTTATAAGTAGAAGCAGAAAGTCATTTCTACAGAGGGGATTATTGAGTGTAGAGGCTTTTGGCGCGGTGGTAACCAAGTGAAATCAGCAGACGGACAACCTCAGTATCAGAACTCAGGTTCAGTTGAGCTCTAACTTCGGTGACCATTTCTTGGCTTTTGGGGTCCAGTTGGGCCGGTACTAGAGTCTGAACAATCGGCGGGATTGTTGGTGCCACTGTCGGCATAACTACAGACGGGGGCGCGGGCTTGCTATCGAGTTCGCCCATCATGCCGGCGAGGCTTTTGAGCTCATTCTTGAAATTTTGAATGCTCGGGGTGTCCAAAGACTCATTGCCATTTCTTTGGGCCTTCAAAAAGAGGCTGACGAGAATGTCAGGAGTAGTCGCAAGCTCTTTGATAGACGCATTTTGATGAAGGAGCCACATATAGGCCTTCGTCAAAGTATCTTTTGTATAAGCTTGTGGAGGTAGAGGATTCATATTCATAGGGATCAAAAAGATATTGTTCTTAAGGTCCCCAGTCAATTCTTGGTCTTAATAAATCGGGCCTATATCGCGATATATATTTCTATATACACTGCGAAATAGGCCCGAATTTTACTTGAATTTAGCCTACTGCAAAAGAGCTATTTTAAGAAATCGCCAAACAAGCGGGCACCGAGAACGATTTCGCTTTTAATCTGATCGCTGCCGGTTTGAGGTTTTGTGGTGATTGAGTTGTAAGCCAGGTGGTAGCGGAAATTTTCAGGAGTGGGCTTATACTCCACAATCGCACCGTAACCCATGTATTTGTTAGTATCGTAGGGAGCAGTGATGCCAATTTTTTCTTCAGCAGTGAAGAGCTCAAGGCGAGGGGTCCACGCATCCATTTTCCAGCCGAATTTTGCAACGGCTGACCAAAGAGTGTCTTTATTGGAACTCGCGCCATCTTTGTAATCCGTTGTCGTGTAGTCAAGGCTTCCTAACCACTGTGGGTCGTCGTATTTAACGCCCGCAGAATAGAAGCTGTGTTTATTACCTGGATCAGTCGCAGCTCCTTGCGGAGAGATTTCGTGATAGCTAGCAATCGCAGAAAGTGCCTTTTCCATGAAGGATCCTTTCCAGATGACTCCCATTAGACCGCGATTTTGGTTAAACTTCCCTGCGGTATCAACGGAGTCTCCAACGTTGTTTGAAAAAACCAAATAGAGGTGTTGTTCAGGAGAAAAAGCAAAATCACCTTTTGCACCGGTGGTGTAAAGTAAGTTATTTGCTCCCGACTGATTGAAGCCCAAATTCTTTCCGACTGAAAGGGTCGTCACTGCGGAATGAGCATAGTTTGGAGAAACCATATAAAGATCAGCACCCGAGGTGGCACCGTCAAGGCCTCCGATATCAGAGCTGAGTTTTCCTAATTGGAGCGAAAACATATCAGACATTTTGTCCGTGATATTTGCATATTCTATGGAACTATTAAGGCCGTCGCGAGAGGCATTGCTCGGGACTCCTGTGGTTGTATTAACGCTTTCTACGCTCGGCTTATAAAAGCCCCAGCGAAGCTCGTAGCTTACGCGCTCGTTGAGGGTACCCTTAAAGTAAAGGCGTCCTGTTTTTAAGTGCAGCTTTTGATAACCCGGAAGTTGTGCGGCCTCATTATAGCTAGTTGAGTTGTAGTCACCACGGAAGTCATATCCGATGGAGTTTGCAGCATAGGCCCCTGTTGAAAGGGTCGTTGCTAAAATACCAAGACAGGTCAAAAGCATTTTCATAAAAATCATCCTTGTTTGAAGTTTTTGGCATCTCAAACCTACAAAGCTTTTGTTATCACTGCCAATTAAGATTTGGTTATGAGACAAAAAAACCCGAAGCCTAGGGCCTCAGGTTTTGACGCGGTCATTGCGAATGCAACAACGCTTGGAGTCTAAGTTGAATAGTCTTTGGCGATAATACCATATTTTTCGATTTTTCTAAGCAAGGTCTTCTTTGGAATATTCGCGTGCAGAGCAGTTTGGTTAATTCTTCCTTTGAAGGTCTTCAGAGCTTTAATAATAAACTCTTTTTCAAAGGCCTCTTTCTGGGCATTAAAATCCAAACTTTCACTGCCTTCAAGTGGCGAAATTTCGCCCTCGCCATTTTCAGCGTCGAAGTCTTCATTGTCGATAACATCCTCATTGGATTCAAAATCATATGAGGAAACTTGGAATGTCGGCAGACTTGCTCCGGCGGCATTCAAAAGAGATTCTGGCAGTGAAGCCAGGGTGATAAAATTATTGGTCTCAAGGACGAAGGCATGCTCAATGACATTTTCGAGTTCGCGAATATTGCCCGGCCATTGGTACTTTTTCATGCAGGTGAGGGCATCTGGCGCAATGCCAGAAATTCGTTTGCTGTGAGTCGCATTGAATTTTTTAATGAAGATATTGATGAGGTTCTCAATATCATCTTTGCGATCCGCCAAAGCGGGTAAAAATATGGGGACTACATTTAAGCGATAGAAAAGGTCTTCTCGGAAGGTTCCGGCCTTGATCATTTCTTCTAGTGGGCGATTGGTCGCCGCCACAATCCTGACATTAGTGGAAATCTCGCGATTGGCGCCGACCGGAGTGAAGACTTTTTCTTGAAGAACGCGCAGAATCTTTACCTGCATCATCAAAGGCATGTCGCCTACTTCATCCAAAAACAGGGTTCCGCCTTCGGCGAATTGAAACTTTCCGATTTTGCGCTGGTCAGCCCCAGTAAACGAACCCTTTTCGTGTCCGAATAGTTCAGACTCAAATAAATTTTCAGGGATCGCCGAGCAGTTGATGGCAACGAATTTTTCGTCCTTACGGGCAGAGTTATAGTGAATGGCTTTTGCAACCAACTCTTTGCCTGAGCCCGAAGCGCCGCGAATAAGCACGGGAGTGTCGACCTTCGCCAGGCGATGAATGATGTTAAATACTTTTTGCATTTGTTGGGTGTTGCCAATGATTTTGCGTCCGGCTTCAACCAATACGGGTGCCGAAGCTGCAATATTTGAGATCATTGTATGGGCAGACACGGCCTTGTCGACTAGAGACAAAAGTTCATCACTAGAGACGGGTTTTGAAAGATAGTTGTATGCGCCATCTTTGACCGCCTGAACAGCATGATCCAAGGTTGCGTGCGCCGTCAGCATCAAAACAATAATTCCAGGGTCGTGTTCTTTGATCAGCTTTAAGGCCTCTAGGCCGTTGAGTCGAGGCATGTCGACATCAAGAACAACGACGTCGAATTTTTTATTGGAAGCCCTGATTTTTTCAATCGCATTAATGCCATCAAAGGCTTCGTCAACCTCAAAACGATTCGAAGAAGCGAGTGCAGATTTGACGGATAACCTCAGCCCCTGATCATCATCAACGACCAAAATCCTAAGCATGTGACCTCCCCTGTTCGAGAGGCAGTTCTACCGTAAAAGCGCTTCCTTTTCCATAGGTACTTTCAACAGTGATGCTGCCTTGGTGTAATTCTGTAAAATATTTAGCCAAATAGAGTCCAAGCCCCGAGCCCTTGATTGGAGAGCTTTTGGCGTTTTTGCTTCTAAAGAACTTCATAAAAATATTACTCACATCATCTTGCGGAATGCCAGGCCCCTGGTCTTCAACGCGAATAATGACTCGGCCTTCTTTTTCGGCCGTTGAAATGCGAACACTCGAGTCTTCTGGGCTATACTTGATCGCGTTTTCAATCAAGTTAGAGAAGACCTGTTTTATCAGCTCTGGGTCTACCTGAATGGGGAATAAGGGCTCGAGTTCCGCTTCAATCGGGATCCGTTTGATTTTTGCCAAAAATTCGTGTTTGCGAATGACTTCTTTGAGTAGGGCATTAACGTCGCGACTTTGCAGGTGGAGTTCAACACCCTGACTTTCAATGCGGCCATAGTTAAGAATTGAATTTATAAATTTTAATAAATCTTCGCTCGAGTGTCGAATAGTGTCGACAGCCTCACGCTGCAGAGAGCTTAAGGGCTGGGGATCCTTTAAAATCATATCTGTCATTCCCTGAATGCGAGCGAGTGGAGTTTTGAGGTCGTGTGACATCATCGAGATAAAGTTGGTCTTCAACTCTTCTACTTGAGAGAGCAACTTATTGCTTTGATAGTACTCCCAACTTCGTCGGTTTTCGATGATGAGACGATATGGGATAAAAAAGTAGTAACAGAGAAATATTGCCAAAAAAGGATGAGCCATCTTTAGCCAGTAACCTAAGGGCCAAAAGGCTAAAAAGCTTGTCGTGGCCAAAGCCGCTCCAGTGAGCATTATAACAGCTAAGCTCTGAATCGGTTTGAGAGTGAATAAAACATGAACTGTTAAGATCGAAGTTAAAACAGTAATTAGAATATTTAGCCAGTTCGGAGCTTGGGTCGGAGCATTGTCCTGTATTAATGTATCCAGCATGTTGGCGTGGAGCTCAAGTTTTGTCATAGACTTTACATCTTTTGAAAGCGGAGTTTTGACATAGTCATAAACTGAGCCGCCGTGGTCATCGCCAATGAGGATCACTTTATTGTTAAAAGCTTCGGGTGAAAATTCACCTCTTAGGATTTTTTCAAAGGATGTTCTCGGGTAGCTGCCAGTTTTGCGAAATTGAATATAGACCTGTTCAGTATCAAAAAAATCAAAAGCGCCGCGGTAGTCACGTTTATTCACAAATTCTGGCATAACAAGACCGGCAACAAAAGGGTGAAGCCGAAGGCGATCTTGGTACGTTATTATCATACGGCGAGTGACTTCATCTTGTGCGAGCACGACTTTGTCGACAGTTCTGGGGCCGGAGAACAATTCTATAGAATCAAGAGGCGCTTTGAGCTTGAGCTTTCCCTCTTCGCCCTTCATCTCTTGTTCTTGGGCAATCACAAATAGATTTTTGAATTTTTTTGTTTCTTCGGCCAGTGTTTTTTTTTCTTCGAAGGTTCCCTGCAGGTCGTCGAAGGACTGAGTGTACAAAATCGAAAGGGGCTTTGTCTTTTCGAGCGCACGGAGCAGTTGCAAATGATCATTGGCGGTCGGAAGGCCCTTTAGTCCCTCAACGGTCTCTGATGTCGTTACAATCAATTCAATATTTCCAGAGGGGTTGTTATTGGGAAGTAGGCGCATTCGAAGGTCGTATAAGCCAGCTTCCCAAGAGTCGAGCTTGAGTTGGCTAATGAATATCCCCATGGCGCAAGCAAGAGCAATCCGCAGAGAGGAGTAGTACAACTGACTCCTTCTGGTTCGATGGCCCTTGTTTTTAGGCGCTGGGGGCGTTGGCATACTCAACTCGATTTTAGTTTGTTGTTGCTAAGACGTCGCCGCCTACAGGGGGGCAGGGGTTTCCGCCATTGCCAGGGCCAAAGGTTGCTGGTTGTGAAGCCTTTGGCTTTAGTTTTTTGATATGTTTCTTTTCCATGAGTTTTTCCTTTATCATTTTCAATGTCTTTAAAATGTTCATATTTATTCGTTTTAGGCGACGGTCCTGCATTTTTGGTAATATGACAATGCAAGAGCCACCATGTGCCTTGTCCTTTCACAAAACTGGGCGTTTTTAATGTTTTTGTGGCCTGATCCGTGTCTGTGTGCGGCCATGCAGCCGCCGCCACAAAGAAAACGGGCCCAACAATTTCCGCAATTATTCAAATCAATCAATGGCTTCTGATAGGCCTCCAAAGCTTTTTGATCTAGCTCTGCGCCGTGACCAACCTGATCTTCTTTTTGGTTTACGTCCCAGGGGCAAGTTGAGACTTGATTTCTAGCATCAATCATCAAAAAAGATTTGCCGGCTCCGCAATAGTTTTCAGTACGTCTCTGAGAGTCCAGCGACTGAAAGTGTTGGTCGAACGCACGAATTTTTCGTAAGGCGGATTCCCCACCTTTTTCGTACGCTATGGCGGCGACCATCGAGAGTTGCCGCATAAACTCTTGGCTGACTTTGGGATCGTTTTCTGAAATTGAAAAAGAAAAATCATAGCTATCCACATTGAATTGAGAATAGAACTCGTAAGCTTTTAGTACAGCCAGGTTATTGTGATCAAAAACACCATGGATCATAATATGCGCAAACTTTGATTTTTGAGTGAGCAAACGCTCGAGTCCTTCAACAACTAAGGCCGTCGACGAGGCTCCATTTTTAGTGGGGCGCATATGATCATTAATCTCGGGCGGTCCATCTAAGCTGATCGTGACAGTCGCGCCAATTCGGGCTAAGAGGTCGACATTTTTTTCTGTCAGCAAGGTGCCATTCGTAATGATGTTGTAGCTAACTTTGCGTTCTGGAGCCTGCTCTGCAAGGTATTTCGCAATCAATTCGATGGCCTCGGGATAAAGGAGAGGCTCTCCACCAAGAAAGCTGATATTAAAGCCCAGATGCCTTGGTAAGCGATTTAGAAAAAATTGAATTTGCGGCAGAGTTTTTTCGATCGAGATTTTTGCGATAGCATCGCCAAAGGTACCATCACCGCCGGCCGCGCAATAAATGCAATGAAGATTGCAAATTTGAGTTACATTCAGAGTTAAAAAGCGAATGTGGTTATCTATTTTATTGGTCTTTGTTTGAGTATTGATTTCAGCTTCCCAACTCTGTAAGTCAGCAAGCGGCTCCGAGTCATTGAGAGAGACCTTTGGTGCTGTTGAACTCGTCAATTGAATAGGTGTCAAAGCAGACCAGGCTTCGCGCGAAATTTCAGCAACTTCAAGATTGCGTCCATGGAACCCCAAAATGGTGCCATCCTCTGATTTGACTCCTAGAATGTCTTTAAATCGGCGCAGTTCCATAGATTCCCATGCAGTGACGAATTGCCACTGGTCCTTCAATCCCTCAGATTGTGCAAAGGGCGGGCCACATTTGGTTTCGAATGTCGAATAAATTGTCTTTGAATATTAGCTAGTTACGCTGCTGGCATCGAGAGCTGTGGAGGGTTTGAGGTGGGGCCACAATGTAACTATTTCGTGAGTGTCTATGGGGCGGGCAGGCCTGTTAATTATCGCACGCCAAATTTATTAAACGGTGATGATGGGAAGCGAGTTTGCCCTCCGAATGAGAAAAGGTGACAAGTGTCAAATTTGGGAGTTTTGTAAGTAAAGTTTCGTAGAGTTCGGACGCTTGTCCGGCTTCAAGCGCCGAAGTGGCTTCATCTAAAAACACGAGATCAGGCCGATGCACGAAAATACGAGCAAAACAAATTCTTTGCTGTTCGCCGATAGAAAAAGAATCTGTCCACGAACCACTTTCTGTTAAAAATTTTTCGAGATGAGATATTTGAGCGTCTTTCATTGCAGATCTTAAGTATTCGTCAGAGTGATTTTGGTTAGTTTCTGGATAGGTTAAAAGTTCACGAAAAGACCCGACTGGTAAATATGGCTTTTGCGAGAGCACTAAAGTTTTTTGCTCTGGCGCGATCGACACAGCCCCATTGGTATGGGGCCAGATGCCAGTAAGGGATTTCAACAGTGTGCTTTTTCCTTTGCCAGACGGGGCGGTGATTAAAATGCGCTCACTATTTTGAATGACAAGGCTAAAGTTTCTGATGAGCGGGTGCTGTTGTGGTGTGAATACGGAAAGATTTTCTGCACAAAGCGAGCTCTCAGTTTGCGGTACTGCAGATTCTGCAACTTTAAAATCCTGAAGAGTTAACAAAAACCCGCCGAGTCGCCTAATGACAGAGTTGAGACGCATCATCTTTGCGTACATGTCGACAAAGACCGAAACGGAGCCTTGCAGTTGACCAAAGGCGCTTCCGATCTGGAAAAGCTGGCCTAGAGTTATTTCTTTAGTAAAGACTTTGGAGCCACAAACCAGAAACGGAAATATATAAGCAATTTGGCCGTAGATATTCGTCGTAAATAGCAAATTTTTTTGATTTCTAATCAAAGCATTGAAGTTAGCCAAGATCTGAGAAAACTTGTTTGTTAGATTTTGTTTTTCGAAATTTTCTCCGCGCAAAAGAGCAACATTTTCGCTGTTTTCTCGAAGGCGCACGAGAAGATAACGAAAATCCGCCTCGAGTTTTTGTTGGATAAAATTGAGTTTAGATAAAGGATGTCCGATTTTATGGGCGATCCAAGTGCCAACAGTGGCGTAGAGCAAACACGCCCAAACCAAATAGCGGGGGATTTCGATACTGTAGTCAGAAATTTGAAATCGAAATGAGCTTGAAAGACCCCAAAGAATTCCGATAAAAGATACAAACGTAATAAATTCTCGAAAAAGTTTTTCGCCGATTTCAAGACTGAGATCCGTTAATTCGCGAATGTCCTCGGAGAGACGCTGATCCGGATTGTCCACAGGGCTGGGGAGAACGTGCCAGAGGTAAAAGTTTTTGTGGCCTAGCCATTTTGTTAAGTTTTTCTCGGTAAGCCATTGGCGCCACAATACCGCAATTTTTTGCAAAACATAGAACTTATAAGCCGCAATCAGCGAATAGGCGATGCCTATAAGAAAGAAGATCCCAAGCTGTTTAAAAAATTCTTCTTTGTTTAAATTTTGAAGTGCATTGTAGAAATCTTGGTTCCAGCGATTCAGTAATACCAAACTGTAGACGACCCCGCACACGAGAGCCATTAGCAGCAACGATAGAGACCAAATCTTTCGCTTGTACTTGGACTTCGTCCAGAACGGGGTTATCAACTCCCAGAAGACAATTTGATGGGCTGAGCCTCTTGAATTTTTAATTTGAGAACCTTCTAGACTTTTTGGCATAATAGTCATTTAATTTTGCATTATCCGCTGCGGAGGAAGCAAGAAAATGTCTTTAAAATACGGTATCAGTTTGGTGGCGTGCTTTTTTGCTCATAGTGCATTGGCGTCATTTGCCAATTACAACTCGATTTTAATCGGAGACCAAGCCTCTGGCATGGGCGGAGCCTACACAGCTTTGTCGAGCGACTCTTCAGCAGTGGCCTTTTACAATCCAGCGGGACTAGCTTTTTTAGAGGGGCACTCTTTTTCTGCTGCGGTTGGCATTTACAAAAAGTTTGATACTACTTTTGGTGCCGAAGAGGACTACACAAAGGCGCCTCTTAGAATCAATCAGGGATTTTTTAGAGCAATCCCCTCTTCTACGGGAAATATTATTCGCCGGGGAGACTACACGTTGGGTCTGTCGATTGTGGTTCCGGACTTTGATAACTTTAAAGGAGATTTGCGCACGAACACGACAAGCACGACTACACTCAGTTATGTGGATGAGTCTTTGTGGGTAGGCGGGGGAATTGCTAAGAAAATTGCCGAAGACCAATCTTTAGGTTTGACCATGTACTACACAGCTAGAAGCTATACACGCTCGCTCAACGACCGAAGTTTTCCGAACGCCACAGAGGCTATTTTGTATAATTCCGAAAAGCTGATCACTGAAAACGCGATCGTAGCTATTCTAGGTTATCAGGCACGACTTTCTGATAATTGGTCTTTTGGTGTCAGCGTGCGTTTGCCGAACTTGCCTGTCAAGGGGACGGGCTCGTACTTTGAGAGTAAGGTGATCACGAATCCGTACTCTTCAACTTCAAGAAATCTTCCGGACCAATCAACGACGGTACGAATACCAGGCAAGTTGACTCTAGGTGTGGCTTACAAAAATAATGATGAATATACGCTGTCGCTTGATGCCACGGCTTATCAGGCGCTTCAATACGAAGACTTTGATGACCCAACTATTGCTACTCGCTATAGCCACTCTGGTATTTTTAATTTTGCAGCAGGTGCGGAGATGAAACTCTATTCATGGTTGAAAGCTCGGGCTGGAGTTTTCACAAACTTTTCAGCTCATCCAGATCCGGATCCTGGAGCGGGAAGAGGGCAGCCAGACAAGGTCGACCAGTTAGGATTTAGCGCCAATTTAGCTCTTATTTCATCGGATAAAATCGAATATACGTTCGGTGGATATTACTCGGGGGGTAGAGGCAGATCTTTGCAGCGGATCAACCAACAGAACGAAGTGGTTATCGTTACTCAGCATGTGTTTACGATGCTGGTTGGAACGGCCTTTTCTTTTTAAAAAGCGTTTAATTTTCGTCGAACACATGGCTGAACTTAAGTCCTAAAAACCACTAGAAGAGTGGTTCTTCAAGACTAAACAAAAAATATTAATTGCCTCAAGAAAACCCGGCCGTCATCCTGACTTCATGTCACTCACTGTAAAGTATTGGGGAGTTCGTGGATCACTTCCATCTTCTCCCTCACCTAGCGATTGGACCAATCATATCGAAGGCCTCCTGCGTGGGTTTTTCAACGCCGGGCTGCGAGAGGCCAGCCAAGTTACAAAATATATCGAGTCCTTGGGATCCGCTCATTTGGGTGGGTACGGTGCCGCTACAACGTGTGCCGAGGTTCGTAGCGCTAAAAATCGCATCATCATAGATGGTGGTAGCGGCATTCGTTCTTTGAGTGAACAAATCATGAGCGGCAAGGCGGGGGCAAGCAAAGGGCCTTTTCATATTTTTATGACCCACTTTCATTGGGATCATATAATTGGTCTGCCATTTTTTGTGCCGCATTTTGTTCCGGGAGTGCAAGTTCATTATTACGCAGTTCAAGAGGATCTGGAAAAGCTGATTCGCGGTGTTTTTATGCGGCCCTATTTTCCGGTGGCTTTTGAGTCCTTACCGGCAAAAATTCATTTTCATGTTATTGAACCACGTAAACCAATGCAGCTCGATGATATGACGATCACTCCCTATAGACTTGACCATCCCGATGCATGCTGGGGCTACCGAGTTGAGTGTGATAAAAAAGTCTACTCACACTGCGTGGATACAGAAGGGACTCGGGTTTCTCGAGAAGAGATGGCAGACGACCTGCCCCTTTATCAAAATGTCGACCTTATGTACTTTGATGCTCAGTACACCTTTCCGGAGCTCGCCGAAAAAGCAAATTGGGGACATAGCGCATCTCAGGTCGGGTTGGACATTGCCTTTCGCGAAGGGGTCAAACATCTTCTCTTTGCCCATCATGATCCGGGTGCAAGCATTCAGCAGGTGCAAGAGCTAAAACGTCAGACCTTAGAATACTATGACTGGCGTTTAAACATGGCTAAAGAAAACAACGAAACCCTTAATTCGGTTCAATGGGACTTTGCCTACGAAGGCCTCACTGTCAAAATTTAAGGCTCTGTTCCTTTTCTGAAAATCAACTCAACCGGTGCCTGAGAGTCTTTTTCTGGAATATTCAGTGCTCGCAATTTTTTCTCATCTAAAACTACTTTGACAGTATTTTCCGGCCACGTAAAGTCGTCAGGCGGATCATCCATGGTTGCCTTTTTCATAAACTCTGTCCAGATTGGCACAGCCCCGCTTGCTCCCGTGAGTTTATTCTTTGTCGTTGTGTCGAAGCCAATCCAAACAATGGTTGTTCGATAGGGTGTAAATCCCGAAAACCAAACGTCACGACTTTCTGAGGTTGTGCCAGTTTTTCCGGCGGCAGGTTTCAGAAAACCACTCGCTGTCACATATTTTGCGGTCCCAGAAACGAGGGTCTGCTTCATCATTCCAACCAAGCTTGCGACAGCAGCGGGATCTTGAACTTCCTCAGTGCGGGGTGAGAACACAAAAACGTCCTCGTCGTTTTTATTGCGAACCGAGCGGACAAAGCTGAGATCTGATTTTTGGCCGAAGTTTGAAAGGGCCAAATACATTTTCAAAACTTCTTTGGGATAAAGTTCAAAGGCTCCAAGGGTGATCGAGGGCAGGGAAGTTATCGTGGAGGCAGCCCCTAATGACTTCGCAATACCGACAATTTTGTCGATTCCGACTTCAAGCCCCAGAGAGGCCGTTGCTGCATTCAAAGAGTTTTTGAGAGCAAAAAACATTGGGACTTCACCAAAATATTCTTTGCCGTAATTGCTAGGAGACCACGTTTGATTTTCATAGCGAATCGTGAACTTTTCGTCCTTCAGAATGCTGATCGGAGTGTACTCCTTGCCAGAGATATTTTTTGCCTGAAGAGCGGCAAGATACACAAGGGGTTTGATTGTCGAGCCGACTTGGCGATGGCTATCAATGGCTCTATTGAATTGAGTTAAGCGGTAATCCCTGCCGCCGACTGCTACCTGAATAAGACCCGTTTTTGCATCCGCAGATAGAATAGCGCCTTCGAGACTCTGGCCCTTTTTTTTATTTTCTTTGATCAACTTGTTGTTGGCTTCAAGCTCAGTAAGATGGTTTTTGAGTGCGGATTGAGCGAACTCTTGGGCCTCAAGATCTAGAGCGGTGAATATTTTTGCGCCAACAATGTCAATTTTTTGTTCTGCCAATTGCTTGCGAACAGCATCGAGATAATAGGGAGCGGTTTCGACCGCAAGCCTTGGTTGAGCCTCAGGAAGGGGCTGAGCCTTTGCAGCCTCGGCGTCTTTGATGCTTACGAATTTATGTTCGACCATTTTATCTAAAACAAGATTTCGTCGCGAAAAAGATTTTGTGGGGTTTTTAAAGGGATTGTAAAAAGCAGGTCCATTGACGATGGCCGCTAGCAAAGCACACTCCCCCAGGTTCAACGAGGAAATATCTTTATTGAAATAATACCTTCCTGCCGCAGCAAAGCCACGGACCTGAAAAGGCCCATTTTGTCCCATATAAATGATATTCATGTAGGTTTCGAGAATCTGATCCTTACTGAAGCGAGACTCGAGCATATAGGACATCAAAAATTCTTGCATTTTTCGCTTCAAAGTCTTTTCGTTGCTCAAAAAATAATTTTTAACAAGTTGCTGGGTGATCGTGCTGCCCCCTTGAGCGGCTCTTCCTGAGGTCACGTTTTTTATGAGGGCCCGCATGATGCTTCTGTAATTCACGCCCTTGTGTTCTAAAAATTTTGCATCTTCGATGGCCATGATTCCATTGGAGCAGTTCGGAGGAATTTTTCCGAGCGTAGAGTCCTCTTGCATTAGGGGCTCACTCCCGACGTACTGCGCGATCAGTGCAGGCTCTAGTGTCACCTCAGAAATAGAACTCAGAGGAAATGCCTTAAATATTTGCACAGCAGTGCCATCTCGAAAGACTAAAATATGCAAGTCGTCCTGAGCATGTTGCGGCGGGACGTCTTTTTTTACAAAGGCAAGACAGCTAGAAAAACTCAAATCCTCTGGGAGGCGATAAAGAGCTCGGCACTCCGGCGCCCCCGCGGTTAAGAAATCTCCAGGAAGCAGTCTCTGGTCCCAAAGGCGAGAGCGATAGCCCTGAGAAAGAAGCGCCAGCTTTGATTTTTCTTCATTTTGTAGTGAGGGAGAGCGAAAACGGAAGGGAGCAGCATAATACTCTGTGGGTAACAAGATGCGTTTCGCCTCTAGTTTTTCGTTCATTTCATCCTCAAGCGTGAAGAAAGCGTATGAAACCGCGCCCACAAGGGCGATGATTGATAGCGTCACGAATATTGTAAATAGAATGAAAATGTTCTTTAATCTCGACCGAGGCATGCACCATTATGAAATTAAGCTCCCAACAAATTCAAGTCTTAGCTGAAAAAATTCTGAATCATTGGAAAAAACAAAATATTGTGATTTTCAAAGAGGACGAAAAAAAAGTATTCGCGCGCATTATTGAAATTATCAAGGCCGACTATGTTCGTGAAGAAGCTCTCGAAAAAGAGGTGAATGCGATGTTAGATCAGCTAGAGAAAAGCAATCCCGGAGAGTTTCAGCGGTACAAAATGTTTCCAATTTTGAAGCAGAAGCTGGCGAAAGAAAAAAAGGTGATTTTATGATTATCTCAGCAGATCGCCAAAATCACCTGGCTCATATCGTAACGGACGGAGTCTGGGAGGATGACATCGTTGATTTTACTGACGACGATCAAGCCCTTCGAGCTGCAAAGTTGGCAATTGTCGAATTTGTCAAAGAAGATGAGGACGTTGACCAAAGAGCGAGGGCCAAAGTTGCATCGCTCAAGCGCAATGTCATGGAAGGAACTCCCGAGTGGGATGTCATGTATAGAAAGTATTATGAAGAAGAGAGAGGCAAGCGTGGCCAAAAGTAAAAAGAAACCTGCAACGAAAAAAAAGTCAGTAGCAAAAAAGCCTGCAGCAAAAAAAACTACAAAGAAAAAAATTGCAGTTAAGAAAGCGGCGCCAAAAAAATCAGCACCAAAAAAATCAGTGCCAAAAAAGAAAACAACTAGAGCTACTCCCAAAAAGGTTGCTAAGACGGAAAAGCCAGTCAAGGCGGTCAATTTAAGCGGTTTTGTAACCCCTCTCGATGATAGGGTCCTTATTCAGCTTTCAGCAGCGGAGCGGATGACGTCTGGTGGGCTCTATATCCCCGATACTGTTTCAGACGTTTCTGGAAATCTGCAGGGCAGCGTAGTCTCCGTTGGACGAGGACGTCGAGATAAAAAGGGCCGTATTCATCCGATGGATTTGCGTGTGGGTGACAAAGTTATTTTCGCACAGTATGCCGGAAGTAAAATAAAAATTCAGGGGCAAGATCTGATGATTCTTCGGGAGTCGGACGTTCTGGGCGTTATTCGATAAATTTAAAAATAGGATGAATTATGATTTTGAAAAATAGAATATTTACAAGCGCGGCGTCTCTTTTAATTTCTGTGGTAGCGGTTTCGGCCCATGCGATCAGCATTGATTGGGGTGGGACATACCGTTTTGAGTGGACTCAGGTAGAGCGGCCTTCATTGACTAGTCCTTACGGTATGAAGGCATATGGTCTTAATTACTTATCTTTAAGCCCTAAAATAATCGCTGCTGATGGTGTCAATATCGTCTCTCGCTTTGATGTTTTAGGAAATCAAGATGCTTTTTATCGTGACGGCCAGTTCGGTCAGTTGTTTGGCCAGGGTTGGGCAACGGGGGCTGCAGGGCAGAGCAATGTGTACTCTCAGCAACAACGGGCAACCGGACTTACGGTTTCGCAGTTGTATTTGAATATTAATCAAGAGTACGGAGCTTTGGTGGCCGGTCGTGCGCCGATCGAGTTCGGTTTGGGCATGACTCACAACGCAGGGACTGGTGCCTTTGATCACTGGGCGGACACAGAAGACTTGATGGGTTATAAGTTTATCGTCGATAATTTCTTTTTTATGCCGATCTTTGGTCGTGTTTATGACAACATTTCACAGGGAAATCAGATTCAGGATGTAATTTTTCATCTGCAATACGAGAGCAAAGATTCGGGTTCTTTGATCGGAATTATGCACCAAACTCGCAAAGCGAGCCCTGGCGCGAACGATGCTCCGCTTGCTGGCGTTGGTAATACAAATGGAGTTGGTCAATACGATGTCCAAACTGTGAATTTTATTTTAGGCCGAGAGTGGGAAAGTTTCGGTTTCAAAATGGAGGCGGGTTTCAATAGCGGAAGTATTGGCCAGAGGACTTCGACAAACGAAGAGGTAAAGGCCAACGGCTATGGCATTGCAACAGAGATGTACTTCCCGCGTAAAGAATCCAAGCTTGGTTGGAGTTTAAAACTTGGTATGGCGACGGGTGATGATCCAACCAGTGCTGGTGCCTACGAAGGTTTCCAGTTTGATCGCAATTACGATGTGGCGATGTTGTTATTTAATCATCGTTTAGGTCAAAAAGACTTTTTGACCACCAATGCGATCAAAGACACCACAAAAGATTTTTCAAACTCGCTTGATGACGAAGCAGTCAGCAACGTTGTTTATGTAGCTCCTAAGTTATCTTATATATGGAGTGATCGTTTAGATCTAAACAACACATTGGTGTATGCGCAGTTGTTAACGAATCCGGTTGCAGGGAATTCGAACTTTGAAAAAGATCTCGGCTTAGAGTGGGACATCGAGTTTGTTTATAAGCCGATGGATCGAATACAATGGGTCAATCAACTTGGAGTCTTGCTTCCAGGAAAAGCCTTTAAAAATGGCGACGGAACAGGCGGCAACCTCGAAAATGCAACTAACGTTGGATTTGCATCGAAAGTAGCAATTAGTTTCTAAGAGCTCTCTGAGAATTTAAAAATGGAGGCGGCGAGCTCATCCTGAACTCGCCCATTCTACAAATTCAATTTCAAAAATTCAAAATACTATCTAAATTGCGAACCATTCAATCGCGGCGCAGACAGTGGCTGCTGCTGAACTCTGTTTGGTACCATCTGTCTTTGGCCGACAGCCTGTTGACCGGCATTAATTACCACGATCCGCGCAGTGTTCTGTCCAGTTTGACCTGGCTGAATCATGGGAGTTGTTCCCTCGATAATAACGTCTTGTGCAGTTAATTGATTTCTTCTTGGTCCATTGCCACTTGATGTTGTTAGTGATCCTCGAACTGTACCATTAACAACATTGTTTGCCGGAGTAATAAGGAGCATCGAACCATCGCTTAGACTCACGGTGCTGCCATCGCCAATTTCAATATCTGGGATTTGAAAATTACTCCCGTTAACATTGCCAGCCAAGTATGCAATTGAACTTTGTTTTAAGCCCTTGATAATTGGGTCTATTGTACCAAAGTAATCTACCTTCAGATATTGATCAGCTAGTGTCGAAGTGACGTAGTCATTAGAAACCGCATCTGCAAGACCATTGCGGAGGTTGACACCAAGGTCATTTGCAATCTTGTCCGTTTGTGTTTGCAGATCGTTGACTGAATTTGCAATTAGGTTCGCGCGCTCTCTCAAGGCCGTGTTTGTTGGATTCGCTTTCGCCATTTGATCGGCTTGTTTAAACTCGTTAAATTTCGCCTGTACGTTTCTTTCTGCATTTGCGACAATTTTTGCGTTCACTTTAGCTAAGCTTTGGCGAAGATAGTTATAGCTCTCTGGGATGGAGCTTGCGAGGTCATTAATAATGGACTTAGCAAGATCGTATTTTTCGCTACCAGGCGCTGACTTGATCAATTCCATCAAGGGGCTGGCGATATCGTTCGCAAAGAGTTTAAATACATCTTCTCGCTTGTATTCGATTTCGTCGTTTGCAAGAAGACGGACCAAGCCATCTGAGAAACATTCTAAGCGCTCGTCAGATTTTTTGTAATGAGCTTTGTTGCGACAGTTCTTAGTTAATTCTTTGAGAGCTTCTTTTCCTTCATCGACTGAGTTGTCTTTATCCTTAAGACGAGTGGCTTCTCGCTCTTTTCGGTTTGAGGCAACTTTTTCGGTCATTTCATCAGAAGATTTTTGTTTGGCGGCGGTAGCTTTTGCGACGGCGAGGGCCGTTTTCATGTCCTCTACATTTTCGCTAAACTGGATCGGGAGATTTATGCGTTCACCGCAGGAGTAGCAAGACCCACTCGCAATTGAGGCTGTGGTTTCTTCTTCACCCCTTTTCTCAAACATAACCTTGACGGTTTTGCCATCGATCTTAACTTCGCTAAAAGTAGGCTGTTCTGAAGCTAAGTTCATGCTACCTAAATTTTGCCCACTGAGGCTTAAGACAAGGTTGAAGCTAAGTAGTGACGCTAACGAGGCCGTCAGGGCCCACTTTTTTTGGACGTCGGTGAATTTCATAACATGATCCTCCTATATATGAGCCCAATCCTGGCTCTGGTTCTATCAGATTACAAAGCGAGGTCCGCGCCAAATGTAATCGAAAAGGAGGACGCTCTAACATGCTGAAATGTATAGAAAATATTGAATATCTCAACTTGAAACGCTCTTCGACAGTTGTCAAACTTGTAACACTCCGAATGAGTGTAATAAGAAAATCCAAGTGGTTTAAGCAGGTTAGGAGTGCTATAAGGGCTCAGCGAAGAAGGACTGATTGCGCCTATGAAGTTTGATTTTAAACCGACTCCAAAGCCTGACTCTATTTCAATCTCGGATTGGAATAATTGGATGTGGCAACTTCGAAGCAGCCTTAAAACCTCTAAAGACTTTGCCGCACATTTTGACCTGAGCTTCGAAGAGCAAGAGGTCTTTAATCATGGAGAAGAGGTTTTTAATATTCGGACGACTCCTTATTATGCCCAACTTGCGGGTGCGAGTCATTCAGATCCCATTCGCCGAATTCTGATGCCGAATATTCTTGAGGTTGCAGCTCCGGCCCAGGCTATGCTCGATCCTCTTGGTGAGCGAAAGAACAATCCCGCTCCTCGTATTATTCATCGCTATCCTGACCGCGTGCTCTTTTTGATTACGGATATTTGCAGTGTCTATTGCCGCTTTTGCACAAGAAAGCACTTTACGGGGCAGGAGCAGGCCTTTGTAAAGCAGGATGAATATGACAAGGCCCTGGGCTACATCAGAACTCATCCGGGAATTCGAGAAGTTATATTGTCCGGCGGAGACCCTCTGACGGTTGGAGACGCTCAGCTAGATCGAACCCTGTTTGATTTGCGGCAGATCAGCCACGTAGAGATCATTCGCGTGGGTACGAGAATGCCGGTCGTCTGTCCGATGCGAGTGAGTGAGGATTTAGTTCGTATCTTGCGAAAACATAAGCCGGTATTTTTGATGTCTCACTTTAATCACCCTCGAGAGCTCACAAAAGAGTCCGCTCAGGCCGTGGAAATGTTTGTGGATCATGGGATTCCGGTCATGAATCAAATGGTCTTACTCAACGGAGTCAATAATCATCCAGCGATAGTACAGGCGCTGTCTCGTCGCCTGTTGTATCTGCGAGCGAAGCCCTATTATATGTTTCAGTGTGATCCTTCGCGAGGGACGGATCACCTCAGAACTTCGATTGAGGATTCTTTGCAGATTCAAAAAGAACTTTGGGGAAATCTCTCTGGTCTCGCAATGCCCACCTTTTCGGTGGATATTCCGGATGGTGGTGGAAAAACTTATTACGTTCCTAATTACGAAATTTTTAAAAGCGAAGAAAAACGCAGTTATCAAGGGTGGGACGGCGTTGCGGCTGAGTATGTGAATCCATCAGCCGCACAAATTTTGAAACCACAAGACGCCGAGATGTATTACCAAGAGTGGGAAGAACTCAAAGACGCTAGAACATAATAGAGAAATTCAAGAACTGGATATCAAAAGCCAATTCTAAGTCCCCTTTTTTAACAAGAGACGCGGAAGGAACGTAACTAACTCGTTCCCAAATCGGAAAGCGCTTGCCGCCACCAAAATAAAAACCGAATTTACTTTCATATTCTAGGCTGGTGTCGTTGAGAACTGGATAGATTCCAACACCACCTTCTACGAAGAAGGCTTGTTTAATATTTGTATCGAAATTATAAATTCCGATGCCGAGGGCGGTAAGAAGTGTGCGCGAGCCACCACCACTAACGGAATTTAAGCCCACCATTCCGCCGACTTGAACATCGGCATTCCAAACTCGTAGGTACTTACCTTGAATATCAATGGTCGTAACAGAACTGCCATTTTTCGTCGATTTCCCACTGTATAGTGTGCCGCGGGTAAAGTTGGTGATGATTTCGTTCGAATGGCCAAAGCTGACAGAGGATCCGTAGGCAGAAGATCCAGTGTAGTAGCCACCGCCGCTAGATGAGCCGCGAGGGCTGCTGTACTGAGCATTTGCAATTGAAGCGGCGATAAGGACCACAGCAGCGGCCAAAACATTTTTAACAAGCGTTTTCATTGGAGTCTCCCTTTCTCTATGACAATAACAAACTTTGTCATAGCCGTAGAGACAGTCAAGACTAAACTTTTTCTAGACGAGCATACTTGGTTATGAATTTTTTGATCGTATTGTCAGCAAACAGGACACTGACTTTGAGATCCTCTCCAGATCCTTCAGTGGCAAATACGGAGCCCACGCCAAAGGTCGGGTGGCGGACGCGCATGCCTTTTGAATAAGAACCACCCTCGCTGCTCCTTTCATCGTAGTCTGGAAAATCTTGAGATTCAAAATCAGAAACAGAGGTGTCTCTTGAGGAGGCTCCGCCATAGCTTGAGACGAATCGTGGTGTGTCGATGGCTGATTTAAATTTCACGAGATTTTGCGGAATTTCTTTGATGAACCGAGACGGAGGATTGAAGTGTTCCTGTCCCCAAACACGGCGTGTTCGGACGTAGGACATCCATAATTTTTCTCGTGCTCTTGTCATGCCAACGTAGGCGAGCCTTCTTTCTTCTTCGACGTCCTCGTTGCCTTGGTCATCGGTGCCTCGGTTGCTCGGAAATAAATTTTCTTCGAGGCCGACCATAAAGACATAGGGAAATTCAAGACCTTTTGAAATATGCAAAGTCATCAGGGTCACCGAGTTTTGCTCTTGGTCCAAAGAGTCGACATCGGAAACTAAAGCCATCTCTTCAAGAAAGGATTGCAGTGTGCCCTCTTCTCCGCGCTCTTTGGCAAATTGGGCAATGGCATTGTCTAACTCTTCTAAGTTTTCAATGCGTGCTTTGGCTTCAGGGGTGTCTTCTTTTTTGAGAATAGTGACGTATTCAGTTCGATCCAAGATAATGTGATAAAAATTGGGAAGCTGCCGGCCGGCCGATGCTTGCAGGTCTTCCATCAAATCTAGAAAACGACGCAACTTTGCAGTTGTACCACTATTGAGAACGCGGCTTTCAATAACTTTTTGCGTAGCGATCGATAGATTTAGTTTGTGTTCGATGGCATATTCTTCAATTTTTTCGATCGTGGTTTTTCCGATCCCTCGTGTGGGAACGTTTACAACTCGCTTGAAAGCTACGTCGTCCGCAGGATTCACCGCGAGCTTCATATAAGACAGCATATCTTTAACTTCCATTCGTTCATAGAAACGAACCCCGCCCACGAGACGGTAAGGGATCGCCATTGTTCGCAGTTGTTCCTCAAGAACGCGTGACTGAGCATTCGTGCGATAAAAAATTGCGTAATCGTTATAGGAGCCTTCACCTTGATTCAGCATTGACTGAATGGTCTTGGCGACAAAGCGTCCCTCATCGTACTCATTTTTCTCTTCGCGAACCTGGATCAACTCACCATCCGGGTTCGAAGTAAAAAGAGTTTTATCTTTACGTTGAGTATTGTTCTTAATCACATGAGTTGCTGCTGTGACAATGTTCGAGCTCGAACGGTAGTTTTCTTCGAGCTTGATAACTTTGGCTTCCGGAAAGTCCTTTTCAAAATCTAAAATATTCGAGATATCGGCTCCGCGCCAGCTATAGATGGACTGGTCTTCATCCCCAACGACGCAGAGATTGCGGTGCTTTTTAGCAAGCATCTGAACGAGTAAGTATTGAATGTGATTGGTATCCTGATACTCATCGACCATGATGAATTTAAATTTATCTTGGTATTGCTCTAAAAGAGCGGGGTACATCCGGAAGAGTTCGTAGGTTTTTAGCAAAAGATCGTCAAAGTCGAGACTGTTCGCTCGTTTCATTTCCTCATCGTACATCGTATACACTTGAAGGGTTTTTGGATCCATGATTGGACGATTATTTTTGTGCAAGTCTGCAGGTGAAAGGGCGAGCATTTTTGCATCGCTGATTCGGCCTTGGAAGTTCTTTGGTGGATACATCTTGTCGTTGATGTTCAGAGCTTTCATGACTTTTTTTATTTGGCTCAAGGTATCCGAAGAGTCATAAATTCCAAAGTGAGGTTTGTAATCGAGCAAGGTCAGGTGTTGCCTAAGGATGCGAACGCAGAAGCTATGAAAGGTGCTTACCCAAAGTTGGCTGCGTACGGGGACCCCAATATCGGCCAAAATCTTATAAATCCGCGCCTCCATCTCTTTGGCGGCTTTATTTGTAAAGGTTACGCAGAGGATCTCATCGGGAGCGCAGTGACCCATGGCAATCATGTTTGCCATTCGGTGGGTTAACACCCTGGTTTTACCCGAGCCGGCTCCAGCCAATATAAGAAGCGGACCACCCAAAGTTTCGACAGCATCCTTCTGTGGTGGGTTCAAATTCTTTGTAATATATTCAAAAATATCCATGATCTTGGGGGTCCATTCTTGAGAAAAGGAGCGCCATCGCGTATAACCTATTGCACTGATGCAACGAGTCAAATCGTGTCGGCTGGCCGTCTAGGTTATAATCGTCGGAGTGTATTTTGTGAAGCATTTTGGAACCCGTTCCCTGCAAAGTTTTTTTGGAATTGTTCTATTGGTTTTAAGCCTTGGTTGCAGCCGAAGTTCGGATGTTAGACAGGTTTCAGGTGACATTAAAACCCGTCTTCCGTGGGCAAGCGAGGGCGGGGAGTATTCTCTTCAGGAAGTGTTGCTTAAGGGGATTAGCTCTCTTTATGAGCTCTCCGGTTCTTTTGTGACCTTCTACATTTACCCCTCAATCAAGGAATCTAAGCTTTCCGGGCACAACCCTAAAACTCGCTTTGTTAAATCCAGAGATATTTATGTCCCAGCAGACACTCTTAGCCAGCAGATGGCCGTGATCTATGCACATATGCAAAATCTCGCGGAACTCGATGAAAAAATGGGCGCCGGTGGAGTGAATACCTGGCCTCGAGATGTGGGTGTTGCTGCTCGCTTTATCGGTGGCAATGGCGAGCGTGAGACCAACAATGCTTTTTATGATGGACAGACGGACTCAATGTTGATTGTTCCGTACACCCAAGAGCACTTGCCGATTCCAGTCAATGCTGGAATTTTAGCTCACGAGCATTTTCACTCCCTGTATTTTAAGCTGATAGAAAAAAAGATTTTTAAATCTCGACAGGTTCTTCACGGAGAAGATCTTCGAGACAAGATTCTGGGCGCAAAGGTTGTTGAATCTGATGTCTTAATGCCGGTAGAGAAGGCGCAAGAGGACGATTCTTATCATCGCTCACTTTCTCGTGCTATGAATGAAGGTCTTGCTGATTTCTGGGCGTGGGTTTATACTGGTGACCGCGATTTTTTGGCCCAATCGCTTCCATCCGAAAAGGCCGCACGCACTTTGAAACTAGAAGAGGCTCCTCGCGAATTTACTACTGCCGAGTTATTTCAGTTCCGACTTGATAACAGCTTTTACAAATCTGATGTCGGAGAGCATTGCCTCGGGGTTCGTGTGCTTTATTGTTTGGGTTCAGAGTTTGCGCGGACACTGACATACTTTTCTTATATCGTACAGGATGAGCGTAGAATCTCGTCTATAGAGGCGCGGCAAATTGTGGGCAAAGCGGTCGTTAAGGCTCTCCCCTTACTGCAAGAGGCTTTTTTGCTAAAATCAAAAGAAAAAGAACGGCTAGAACCAGTACAGTTTTTCGCTATGGTTCAAGCTTCGCTGGCAGATATAAAAGAGAAAGAAAAGTCCTTTCTTGAGAGCTTAGTGAAAGAAACTCTCAAGCCGAAGGCCGTCGTTATTAAAGAAATTATTGTGGTGCAGGAAAAACCTTCTGACGAGAAAATTGATTTGCAGGGCCCTCAATGAGGCTTATATTTTTTTTGATTTGCATATTTTGTATTCCAATTGCGAGAGCGGCAGACGAAATACGTTATCAAGCCTATTTAAATCCTGAGCTTCGATACGAAAGAGAAGCTAACCAACAGATGATTTTTCGTCATCCATTAAACGTAGGCTTTGGCGCTCAACTGGATAATACCACATATATTATCGAAGTCTCACACTTTACTGAGACCTCTGGAAATCAAACTCTGTCGATTGACCGCACTCATTACGAAACTGCGTTTTGGATCAACTACAATCTTTATCAGTTTGGGTCATTCAATTTTTTTGCGGGTGCTGGCGCTGGAATTTTTCGCGAGACGGTTAAAACAAATCTAAATGGAAGCTCAAGTGTTG
>JAMIQD010000295.1:0-3628 GCA_035914755.1 Pseudobdellovibrionaceae bacterium
TACATGTTCTAATTTAGAACCTGATAGGCTCAAGAGAAAAGGCTCTATGGAAACATAGAGCCTTTTTCATTTTAAAGGATGAAAACATAAAGGTGGCCTCGAAAGCGTCGTCCCTGCTCGCAACTCCAAGTTTAAAGCCTGGCCGCCCACGTACCAGGACTTTGGTTTTACCAAGCCCAATAGAACCTATCTAAAAACCTAACTACAGCAACTCAGCAATAATAAAAAAATGAGTGCTAAGACCTGCAGAATTTTTCCGGATAACCGAAAAGAAACCAGCGTTGGTTTTCTCTTCATGGGATCCTCCTTTGCGTGAAGGAGTCTCTCATCCATAAAAGCGGCTTTCGAGGCCGCTTTTATTTTTAGCAAGATAAGTTCCAAGTTTAATTTGAGGCAGAGATCATTTTGGACAAATTGAATCCGATTTCCGAGCTTAGCATTCGATTTTATAAGTGATTTAAAAAACAAAAAAAGGTGGCCTCGAAAGCTTCGTCCTTGCTCGCAACTCCAAGTTTAAGCCTGGCCGCCCACTTACCAGGACTTTGGTTTTACCAAGCCCAATAGAACCTATCTAAAACCTAACTGCAGCAGCTCAGCAATAATAAAAAAATGAGTGCCAAGACCTGCAGAATTTTTTCTGATAACCGAAAAGAAATCACGTTGTGGTTTCTTCTCATGGGATCCTCCTTTGTGTGAAGGAGTCTCTCATCCATAAAAGCGGCTTTCGAGGCCGCTTTTATTTTTAGCAAGATAAGTTCCAAGTTTAATTTGAGGCAGAGATCATTTTGGACAAATTGAATCCGATTTCCGAGCTTAGCATTCGATTTTATAAGTGATTTAAAAAACAAAAAGGTGGCCTCGAAAGCTTCGTCCTTGCTCGCAACTCCAAGTTTAAAGCCTGGCCGCCCACTTACCAGGACTTTGGTTTTACCAAGCCCAATAGAACCTATCTAAAACCTAACTGCAGCAGTTCAGCAATAATAAAAAAATTAGCACTAAGACCTGCAGAATTTTTCCGGATAACCGAAAAGAAACCTGTCTGGGATTTCTCTTCATGGGATCCTCCTTTGTCAAAGGGAGTCTCTCATCCATAAAAGCGGCTTTCGAGGCCGCTTTTGTCGTCTGCAAGGCCGGGTCCGCAACCAGGTTCAAATTAAGAACTTTTTGGGTGAATGGGATCCGACTTTCGAAGAAATTTATTTTTTCTTTTCAGTCTCTGGCGACTTTGGTGCCGTAAAATAATCCGGAGCCACAAAATCAACGGTGAGAGGATATTTGTAGATCTTGCTTGAGGTCAGCGTAGGGCGACCGGCTTCGATGTAAGCATCATCCCAGAGCTTTGCAAGAAGTAGAGCTGAGCGAGATAGCTCTGTGACAATGGTTTTGTTAAACTTTTTATAGCCGATGGCAGCGCTTTCGCGTTCTGCAGGAGTGCGGAGTTGCATGCCCTTTTCGCTGCTCACAGAGGAAGGTTTTTTAACCGGATCAAGTTTGAATAAAAGCTTAAGATCCTCAGCTGAAATTTCACTGAGAGAACGCATTTTTTCTATCACGGTTGGCGGCTTTAAAAATTTACTATTTTTTTGTGTGCGAGCTTCTTTGAGTACACGAGCTTGCAAATCGCCGTCAAATTGACTGACGACCTCGTCTTCGTAGTAAGCGTGCAGGCCACCGTGGCCGGTTTCGTAGCCATCGTAGTTTGAGGTGTTATGAAGGGGCTGAGAGGCATCGCCAACAAAGTGTCCCATCAGACCTAAGCTGACGACCATTTCGTAGACTGCCTTGTTGTAGGGGTGGTTGTCATCTGTTGCTTCTTTTTGATTTTTTGGAGCTTCGGCTTTTTGCAATTCTTTGTTGAATTCTAAAAACCGACGATAGAATTGATCAGCCCTCCACCAAACAGATCCAAATTCAGTAGGGACATTGTAAATCGTCGCGTCTTTTTTATATAGATTTGGTTTGCCAGTATAAGTTTCGATAAGAGTATTGAAGTTTGTAGGCACTTCAGAAATTTTTAATCCCGTGATTTCCACATCAAGAAAGTGAGTCGGATTACCCAGCTTTGATTGCTCAGAACCGAGAGAGCGCCAATAGAAATCTGGCATATTGCAGAGGTGACCCATCATTTGTGGTTTATTTTGTAGATACTCTTTAAGGCCAGGTTCTTTAACGAGATAAACTGCGGTTTCGCAAATCGCTGCGTGTCCGCGACCGCCCCAGCTAAAACTCAAAGAGGGGGTCCCCATGACAATTGCTAAAAAAATTAACAAGAATTTTTTCATTCTAAAACCTTTCCTAATGCTTTTGGCGATTCGCTTTTTCCAAAGAATCCAGCAACTGCAATGACAGTCACAAGATAAGGTAAAATTTGAATAAATTGAACTGGAACTTCGATGCCGCCGATTTGAACGCCTTGCAGCCGAATTTGTAAGGCGTCTGTTAAGCCAAAAAATAGACAAGCAGCGCATGTTTGAAGTGGTTTCCAGCGCCCAAAGATCAAGGCAGCGAGCGCCATAAAGCCGCGCCCACTGGTCATTAGCGGTGAGTAGGAAGATGCCAGAAATGTCGAAAGGCTCGCGCCTCCAACAGAAGCTAGGGCCCCACTAGAGATAACACTCGCCCATCTGACCTTTCGGACGTTGACTCCGGCAGACGCCAAAGCCTCTGGATGCTCACCCGCAAATTGCAGCCATAGCCCAGAATGAGTTTGGTAAAACCAATAGGTCATGGCAGCAACCAGCATAAATGCAAGAACAATCGGCTCAAAGCTGAAGCGGTCTTCCATGGGCAGGCTCGGTGTGGACCCCGTTGAATTAAAAAGAATTTTCGTAAAAAATGGCATGGCTCCGATAGTTAAAATATTGATCGCCGTGCCAGTTACAATTTGATCCCCTTTAAACTCAATAACAAAAAGGGCATACAGTGCGCCCATCAGAGCCCCCGCCCCCAAAGCAGCGCCAAGAGCTAGCCAGGGCGAGTGAGCATAATAGGCAACAACGGCGGCAGTAAATGCTCCGACGAGCATAAATCCCTCAAGAGCAATATTGACTACGCCGGCACGCTCACTCAGCAAGCCCCCCATCGAGGCAAAGATCATTGGAGTCGCCATTCGGAGAGCCGCAAGTATCAAGGAGATTACTAGCAACAAATTTTCAGTCACTTGTTTTTCTCCTTTTTAAACGCCAAGTCCACAGACCGTGAGACGTTACGCCCAAGATAATTAGGCTCTGAATAATTTTAGAAAAGTCGCGGGTGATCGTTGCGGTTTCAAGGTCTAAGTCTGAGGCCCCTTTATGGAGAGCTCCCATCAGAAAAGCTGCAAAAATAATTCCGATGGGATTATTTTGTGCCAACAGGGCCACGGCGATTCCAATAAATCCATAGTCCGCAGAAAAGCCAATTTTAAACTGTCCCGTGCTTCCCATTACTTCTGAGAGGGCGACAAAACCTGCCATCGCTCCCGCCAAACACATGGCCGAAATTTTAATATTTTTTTCTGAGATGCCAGCGCGATTCGCGGCTTCAGGGTTATATCCCACTGCCCGAAGTTCAAACCCAAAGCTAGTCTTCCATAGTAGAATCCAAACTCCAATGGCTACGAGAATTGCAACGAGCAGAGCTGCACTGA
>JAMIQD010000296.1:0-12779 GCA_035914755.1 Pseudobdellovibrionaceae bacterium
GATCAATGTTTCTTACAATTGCCTGGATCGTCACCTCGCAACTCGCGCAATAAAAACCGCTTTAATCTGGGAGTCTGATGATCCTAAGACGCCTTCAAAGTCTGTCACCTACCAGCAGCTTCACGAAAGTGTTTGTCGCTTTGCAAATATTTTAAAGCGAAATGGTGTCCGTCGCGGGGATCGTGTAACGATTTATATGCCAATGATCTTAGAGTCCGCCTACGCAATGCTTGCCTGCGCGAGGATCGGTGCAATTCACTCTGTTATTTTTGGTGGTTTTGCTCCCGACTCTATTGCTGATCGGATCTTGGATTGCGATTCAGACTTTGTGATTACGGCTGACGAAGGAATTCGTGGCGGCAAGACGATTCCTCTCAAAAAAAATGTAGATCAGGCCATGGTGCGAACATCAAATGTTCGTAAGGTTCTCGTTGTAAAACACACCGGACGTGAAATCACTTTTAATCCAGGACGTGATCTTTGGTACCACGAGGAACTAACAAAAGTGGATTCCTATTGTGAACCCGAAAAAATGAACGCTGAAGATCCTTTGTTTTTGCTTTACACTTCGGGTTCGACTGGAAAGCCCAAAGGGGTCCTGCATACGACGGGTGGATATCTCGTTTACGCAAGCCTTACACACCAGCATGTTTTTGACCTGCGTGAAGAGGACGTTTACTGGTGTACAGCGGATATTGGTTGGGTGACGGGACATAGTTATTTGGTCTATGGGCCGCTAGCAAATGGGGCGACATCTGTGATGTTTGAGGGGGTTCCTCACTATCCAAGTCACTCTCGCTTCTGGGAGGTCGTCGACAAACACAAAGTTTCGATTTTCTACACCGCCCCAACGGCTATTCGCGCCTTGATGCGCGAAGGAGATGAGCCGGTGAAGCGGTGCTCGCGCAAGTCGCTGCGAATTTTAGGCTCCGTCGGTGAGCCGATAAATCCCGAAGCCTGGCTATGGTATCAAAAAGTTGTCGGTGATGGGCGCTGCCCTGTGATCGATACTTGGTGGCAAACTGAAACGGGCGGAGTTATGATTTCTCCGCTGCCTGGGGCTTTTGAATTAAAGCCAGGCTCTGCAACTCTGCCATTTTTCGGAATCAAACCTGTTGTGCTCACGCCCGAAGGCCAGCGTCTTGATGAGATCGCAAGCGAAGGAGTCCTTGCTATTGAGGACTCTTGGCCTGGTCAAATGCGAACTGTCTACAAAGATCACAAGCGTTTCGAAGAGACCTATTTTTCGAGTTACAAGGGATACTATTTTACGGGTGATGGTTGTCGTCGGGACAAAGACGGCTATTATTGGATCACAGGGCGAGTGGATGATGTCTTGAATGTTTCTGGTCATCGCATTGGCACGGCCGAAATTGAAAGTGCCTTGGTAGGGCACTCCGGAGTCTCTGAAGCCGCCGTTGTGGGCTATCCTCACGACATCAAGGGTACGGGCATCTATTGTTTCGTGACTTTGAGGTCCGGCCTTCAGGGGTCCGACGAGATTAAAAAAGAACTGGTGCAATGGGTGCGTAAAGAAATCGGCGCGATTGCGGCTCCGGATCTTATACAGTGGTCGCCGGGACTACCAAAAACTCGATCCGGCAAAATCATGCGAAGAATTTTACGCAAGATTGCCGAAAATCAAACAGAACAGCTGGGCGATATTTCGACGCTTGCGGATCCAAATGTCGTAGATGAATTGCTCAAGAACCGTTTGAATCAGTAAGAAATGACCATCAAAATCGCTTCTATTTCGTAGGCATTGGTCAAACGAAGACCACCATCGCCTTTAGCAGATAAAATTTGATATTGGTTCAGGGGTAAATAATCATCAGGGCTTTGAACGGTAATTTTTCCTTTTAAAAGCATAAGCTCTTTCGTTTGGTCATTTTCTAGTCGAAGTCTCTTTATCGATTTTGGTGGAATGCTTAAAATCTTTATTTTTACGGTCTCATGAAATTTTTTAGAAAAGGACCGAACGGCTCCGCTTTTTGTTTTTTCGATCCAGTCTTCTCTAAGATGAACGGCCAGAGGCACCTTTTGTTCTTCCTTAAAAAGTTCGTGGAGAGGGATTTCAAAATAGTCTGCAATTTTTTGAATATTGTCGAGAGTCGTGTCGCCGAAGCCTCTTTCAATCCGGCTTACTTGAAATTTAGAGAGTCCAATCTTTGCTCCCAGTTCAACTTGGGTCAGTTCCTCGGACTGTCTTAGATTTATTACTTTCCATGCGATTTTTCTATAAAGGGTGTTCATGTTCTTTCCTTTTGGAGTGATGGGAGTTGGGGGCGATAAAGTCAAAGTGCGTATTACGCGCCGAAGTTGCGTAATACGCACTTTGACTTGAACGGGGGTATGGCGCGAGGGCCATACCCAGGGAGGAGTGCAATCTCAAAACCGCGAATATCTGAAAACTATTCGAAAAAAGCCTGCCGGCGAGGTCGAGTTTCGGATCTTCTTGTCTCGACTGGGAACTGGCGGTAAAGATAGCCCCATGCATGACGAAATTGGTTTTGAAAGAGTGGGGCTTCGGCGGGCTATTTTAAACGAGCAGGTGAATTTTCCTTTGTGTTTGGCACCCATGGTAGGGCTTACGCATGTCGCGCTCAGGCTCATGGTCAGAGAGTATTTGCCTGTTGGCGCGAAAACGATTTGGCCGACAGAGATGCTGAACTCTCGGCGTATTCCAAACGAAGACCTCGCTGCGACTCCAGAAACAATGAGAGCCCCACAAGAAGAAAATCTAGTTCCTCAGATTTTAGGCAACGAAGAAAAAGCTGTCGGCGAGAGCGTGAAGCGCTTGATTTACGAGTGGGGGGCTGCGGGGATTGATATCAACATGGGTTGTCCCGTGCAAAAAGCTTTGAAGCACAATTACGGCGTTGCTTTGATGGGAGATCCTGATTATGCGGCCCGGGTGGTTGAAATGACCGTCAAAAATTCCACAGTGCCAGTGTCGGTGAAGTTGCGAGCGGCGCCCCAGCCAGGGCTTGGTAAAGGACAAAATGATGGGCAGCTCGAAGGACAGCCTGAACGGATGAGCGAAGAGGCCAATGCCTATTTGTATCGATTTGTAATGAAGCTTAAAGATGCCGGCGCAAGTTGGGTTTGTTTGCATCCGAGAACAGCGGCTCAAAAACGCAGGGGATTTGCGGATTGGTCTCAAATCAAAGGCCTGCGTGAAGTGATGGATTTACCTCTGATTGGTAATGGCGATATTCAGACCGATGAAGATGCTCTGAATATGCTTGGGCAAACTGGTTGCGATATGGCCATGGCGGGGAGAGCTTTGGCGGCGCGGCCTTGGATGCTCTGGCAGCTTGGTGAAAAGCTCGGGTTTGCGGCTCCTGCGGGCAAAGAAGGTTTGCTCGCACCGCGAGGCCCTCGGCAAGAAGGGGCAGAATATGGAAGGGCCCTTTTGCGGCTGATTGAATACTCGGGGCAGTATTTTTCTGAGGATTTGGCAATGCGAAAGGTTCGCTTTTATGTGCGCACGACGAGTGTATGGCTTGATTTCGGTCAGAGCCTGGTCGGCGTTTGCGCCAAGGCAAAAAATCTTCGTGAGATGGAGTCAGGAGTCCAGGCCTTGTTCGCGGCCCCTATCGAAATGTGCTCTTATACGGAACTTCGGCAGTGATTAGACTTGAAGAAGGCTTTCGAGTTTACCTTCTTCGTGGAGGGCCTTTAGATCCATGTAGCCCCCGATCAAATGACCGTTGATCATGATAATGGGGACGGTTCTCCAGCCAGTTTCATTTTTGATACGATCAATTTCTTCAGGTAGATCCGTTAAGTCGATCTCTTCGTACTTTATTTCATACTCATTAAAAAAATTAATAGCACGAACGCAGTAAGGGCAGGGGTCTTTGGTGTAAATCACGACTTTTGCTTTTTGATTTTTCATATTTTTATATCCGATAGTTTTTTAGTTTGCGCAAAAAGTTTCTAGCTCCGAGCGAAACTCGAGGGGTTTTCTCAGAATTTTGACTCGGTCGAAGACTTCTTTGGCTTCGGGGTTTTTAAGCGAAAGTGCTTTAAGCCATTGTTTAGTGCGGCTAACCGCAAAGTATTCATTGATATGCAGAGAGCTGGCTTCAAAAAACCCAGGCAGAAGAGACTTTGTTTGTTGCCACGGCTTGAAAACAGGAGAGATTGCGGAGGTGTCCTTGTTAAGGTGCTCGCGAATTTGTTTGAAAATATAGGGGTTGCTCATGGCCCCGCGGCCGATCATAAATTGATCGCAGTCAGTGACTTCGCGGCAACGATCAAAATCTGATGGGTTCCAGATTTCTCCATTGGCGACGAGCGGAATCGGAGTGGCTTCGCGGATTTTCGGGATCCAATCCCAATAAGCAGGAGGCCGGTACCCATCTGATTTTGTGCGACAGTGGACGGTGAGCCAAGAGGCCCCCCCTTCAGCGATGGCTTGGGCATTTTCAATACAGACACTGGGGTTATCAAATCCCAAGCGAATTTTTGCGCTGACAGGAATTTCAGGAGAGATCGCCGAGCGCACAGTTTTTACAATAGAGAGCAGGCGATCCGAAGATTTCAAGAGTGAGGCACCGCCATCGTGCCTGTTGACGGTTTTTGCCGGGCAGCCGAAGTTGAGGTCAATCCCAAGCGCGCCAAGCTTCACCGCACGAGCTGCATTTGCGGCTAAAGGTTCGGCTTGCCCCCCAAGGAGCTGAACAAAAACGGGGACGCCGTGACGAGTTCGGGACTGGGTTTTGAGTTCTGGACAATTGCGATAGATGACCGCTTCGGGGTGGAGTTTGTCGGTGACACGTAAGAACTCGGTCACGAACTGATCCACTCCGCCTATCTGAGACAGAGTGTCCCGCATCACCCAGTCGACGACGCCTTCCATAGGAGCTAAGAAGAGACGAATGTCGGTAGACACCTAAAGGCCTCCGAGTTTTTTTATGATTTCAAAATGTTTTTTTGCGATAGGTTGCACAGAAAGCCGCGAGCCTTTTTGTAGGACAAGCATATCTTCTAGGCCTTTTTGCTGTTTTAGATCAGAGAGAGCGACTGTTTTTTTGAAAGTTCCAGCATACTCAAGCTGAACGCAGAACCACCGAGGGGAGCTGAGGGAAGCCTTCGCATCATAGTATTCTGATTTTTTATCGAACTGAGTCTTGTCAGGCTCTGCAGACTTAGAGACTTTGGCGATTCCAGCGATGCCTGAAGGTGCAGCATTAGAGTGGTAAAAGAGGACGAGATCCCCTGGCGACATGTCTTTGGCCATAAAGTTTCGCGCCTGATAGTTGCGGACCCCTTCCCACCATGTGGTCGAGTTTTTCTCCAGGTCTGCGATGGAGTAGACGTCAGGCTCTGATTTCATCAGCCAATATTTCATAAGTTCCTCTCGATATAACGCGTTATATTGATTCGGAGGGGTGATTTCAACAAGAAAAAATTGTAAGTTCTTCTCTCTAGAGAAAGAGTCGAAATGCAAGGTAAATGGGCAATCATTACAGGGGCGACCGCTGGAATCGGCTGGGCAACGGCTGAGGAGCTTGCGCATGCTGGGTATTCTTTGATCCTTATTGGACGCCGTGCTGATCGCCTGAAAGAGCTGCGTGCCTCTCTAATGAGAAAAGTAGCTCACAAAACTCAGTCGCAACAGTTTAAAACGATCGCGCTTGATATCACAAAAAAATCAGAATTGGATGACTTTCTACAGTCAGAAGGGTCCAATCTCGAGAAGGTGACAGTGCTTATCAACAATGCGGGACTCGCGAAGGGGGCAGATAAGTTCCAGGATGCCGAGATTTCGGATTGGGATCAAATGTTCGATACGAATGTCAAAGGCCTTCTCTTTCTGACTCGCGGGCTATTGCCCTACATGATAAAACAAAAAACGGGACACATCATAAACCTTGGCTCTGTAGCGGGCCGCTGGGTTTATCCAGGCGGAGCTGTTTATTGCGCGAGCAAGTTTGCGGTGCGAGCGATTTCTGAGGGACTTCGAATGGACCTTGCTGGGACCGGCATTCGCGTGACAAACATCGAGCCAGGAATGGTCAATACAGAATTTTCTTTGGTTCGTTTTGGTGATGCTGAAAAGGCGAATCAAGTTTATAGCGGCATGACTCCGCTCGGAGCAAAAGACATTGCCGAGACAATCCTATGGTGCTTACAAAGACCTCAGCATGTAAATATTCAAGAACTTGTAATTTACCCGACAGACCAGGCAGCGATCGGTCAAGTCGTGAGGAGAACCTAATGGAATTCAGAGTTGAAAAAGATACGATGGGAGAGGTGAAGGTTCCTGCGGACAAGTTTTGGGGAGCGCAAACGCAGCGTTCTCGCGAGAACTTCAAAATTGGTGGTGATCGTTTTCCGCGTGAAATGATCAAGGCCTTGGGAGTTTTGAAAAAGTGCGCGGCTCTAACCAACACCAAGCTTGGATTGTTAGATCCCAAAAAGTCTGAATTTATTGTGAAAGCCGCGGATGAGGTGATCTCCGGAAAATTGGATGAGCACTTTCCTCTCGTGGTATGGCAAACGGGCTCTGGGACTCAGACCAATATGAATGCCAACGAGGTGATCGCGAACCGAGCCATGGACATGCAGGGTCTCAAGCTCCCCAATAAAGAAGTTCATCCTAACGATGACGTGAACAAGGGGCAGTCTTCGAATGACACCTTTCCGACAGCGATGCATATTGCAGTCGCAGACCAAGTTCATCATCGCCTCTTGCCGATGTTAGATAAGTTGCACAATGCGCTTGCAAAAAAACAGGACGAGTTTAAAGACATCGTTAAGATTGGTAGAACTCATTTGATGGATGCAACTCCTTTGACTCTGGGGCAGGAGTTCTCTGGCTATGCAACCCAAATGAAGTACTCTGTACAACGGATTAAAAATACGCTCCCGCATTTGCACCAGTTAGCTCTGGGAGGGACTGCGGTCGGTACGGGCCTCAACACTCATATCAAGTTTCCAGAGGAAGCCGCAAAAGCAATCGCTACTGAGACAAAAATTCCTTTTGTCAGCGCCGAAAATAAATTTGAAGCCCTCGCGAGCCACGACGCTCTGGTTGAGGTGAGTGGCGCTTTGAACTCTGTGGCTGTTTCGCTGATGAAAATTGCTAATGACATCCGACTTTTGGGATCTGGACCTCGTTGTGGAATCGGCGAGCTAAATCTCCCGGAAAACGAACCAGGCTCTTCGATTATGCCCGGAAAGGTCAATCCAACCCAGTCCGAGGCTATGACGATGGTCTGCGCTCAGGTGATGGGCAACCATGTGGCCGTGAGTGTCGGGGGGGCAAATGGCCACTTTGAGCTCAATGTGTTTAAACCTGTCATAGTGTTTAACGTGCTCAATTCGATCCGTTTGATTGCCGACGCCTGCGAGTCTTTTACGGACCATTGTGTAGTTGGGATAGAAGCCAACAAGCAACAAATCAAGAAGCACCTGGACAATTCACTGATGCTGGTGACGGCTCTAAACCCTCATATTGGCTATGATAACGCCGCTAAGATTGCGAAGACCGCCCACAAAAATGGCACGACCTTAAAAGAGGAAGCAGTCAAGTTAGGACTCCTCACTGCAGAACAATTTGATAAGATAGTGAGACCCGAAGATATGGTCCACCCTTTAGGGAAATAGGAGTTTGATGCCGAAGCTGAATCCACTTTTAAACAAAGCCAATTGGATGGAGTCCGGGGATATCAGGCCTTATGTGTTTGTGCGTCCCGAGAATCAAATTGCCCATCCTGGAACTCGGCATAAGTTGGATTGGTTTTCTCATGATCCCATTTACAAAGACCCCCTCGACATCTCTGAAGTGAGTTTTGCAGACCGGATGTATTCGATCGAAGAACGGGCCTTTGGCCCTTCGAATATGGCCATGCCTCGGTGGGTTTTTTATGATTGCGCAGTGATGCCAGGTTTTGTAGCTGGTTTTGCGGCGCGGCCCTCGGCATTAAAAAAAGAAGTGCGAGAGGCCCTCGATCCAAAAAAATTTCCAGCTTCGGATTCTCCAATTTTCAAAAGCTCAGCGCCGAGGGCTAAAGCTCTTATCGCGAAGACTTTAGAGGAGATGGACTGGGTCCCCTTGTCGCTATTTATTATTATTCCCACCATGCACAAAGGAGAGTGGGTTGCTCATAATCTTTGCTCCGTCAATTCTCTCCTTGCGAAAGAAGATCAGTTTTATGGCCTCGGGTTTTTATCAAAGGCCTTCGGGCTGTGGTATGCGAATGTTGAGCAATGCTCGGGAATGACTCAGTGGGGGAGCCCCGCATTGAAACTGCACACTCACTTCGGTCACTTGGAAGTGATTGGCTCTTATGCTCCGGTGCATTCACACGCAAAGACAATCACTTACCGAGCTCAGGTCAATACCCAGTGCTGGGAACAGTTCTTCACTCGCGAGGATGACCTTGCTTTTTTAGAGAATTATGGCCCGAGTGAGCTTCAAATCGATCCGAAAAATGAAGAGAGTATGATCGACATTCAAAAGAAAATCGAGCTCGGTGAAGGGCCCTTTTATTTGAATGCTATGGAAATTGCTGCAAAAAATTTAGACGAATCTTTAACTATCTACAAACCAAAAGGATATTAAATGCCAGTGAATCAATTGCCTCCTGTTGCCAAGTCTTTTTTCGCTTTCTGCAAAAAGTGCGATGCGGATCGCTACCATGTGGTTTTAGCTCACACAACTGCCAAGTCAGCAAAAATAAAATGCGAAGTCTGTGGCAGTCAGAAATCCTACTCTTTGCCAAAGGCGGGGGGAGCGACTAAGGGTGCCGCAAAAGTCACTCGCACGAGAGCCAATTCAGAGAGCGCTCGCAGATCGAGTCATAACGCCGAATACGAAGCTATGATGCAGGCTCAGGAGAGCAGCAAAGAAATTTCTTACAGCGTTAAGGGGCACTTTCAACTGAATCAAAAAATCAACCATCCTAAGTTTGGTTTGGGCATCGTTCGCGGTGTTCATATGGACAAAGTGGAAGTCGTTTTTTCTGACGAAGTTCGCAATCTTGTTCATAACCGAGAGTAATGAGTAACTTCTGGACCCAAGGTCTTAATCCAGAGCAGGTCAAAGCTGTTGAACACAACTATGGCCCGCTGCTCATTCTTGCTGGGGCGGGCTCTGGCAAGACGACCGTTCTTGTATCAAGAACGGGGCGGATGATTTCGGAAAAAATCGCCAAGGCAGACGAAATCTGTGTCCTTACATTTACGAATAAAGCAGCGAAAGAGCTCAAACATCGAGTTTCTGCTAAGGTCGGAGCGCAGGTCAAAAAAGGTCTCTGGGCCGGAACCTTTCACTCCTTTGGCCTTCAAATACTTCGGCGCTTCCACCGGCAAGCGGGACTCAGTCCTCATTTTGGGATCGTCGATCAAAGCGACTGCAATTCGATTTTAAAAGAGCTTCTCAAAGATGTAAAAAATGCGGGCAAAGATAAGTTCGACACCGACAAGCTACTCAACATGATCAATGATCGAAGGACGGGGCAGGCTGCGAAGACCGAAGCCTTTGATGAGTATCACGAGATGGTCGAGGTGTTAGCTCCCAAGTTCAACAAGCGTCTGGAACTTTTAGGAGTGGTCGACTTTGAAGGTCTGCTGATTAAACCCCTAGAGTTGTTTCGAGAACATCCTGAAGCACTCGAAAAAATACAAACATCCTTTTCGCAGGTGATGGTGGATGAATTTCAGGATACCAATCGTTTGCAGATGGAATTGATTCACCAGATAGTAAAGACCCACAACAATATTACAGTGGTGGGAGACGACGATCAGTCGATTTATGGCTGGCGCGGCGCTGAAGTAAAAAATATTTTGAATTTTCCGAAAGAGTTTAAAAGCTGCGAGGTTATTAAGCTTGAGAGAAATTATCGTTCTAGTGCCGAAATTTTGGCAGTGGCCAACGCGGCGATTGCGCAAAATAAAAATCGTCACGGCAAGATATTAAGAACCGAAGTTGCAGCACAGACTGGAGACTTGCCAGAACTCTTTGTGCTTGAGCGAGAAGAAGATGAATGCGACTTTGTGGTGAGCGAGGTTCAGCATTTTTTACGGCAGGGTTATAAATACAAGGATTTTGCCGTTCTTTACCGGTCTAATACGCAAGGGGCATTGATCGAAAGCTCTTTGCGGAGAGCGAATATACCCTACACAATCACAGGCGGGACTTCTATTTTTGACCGCAAAGAGGTCAAGGATGTGATGGCCTATCTAAAACAGGCGGTCTCACCAAATGATGTCTCACTTCGAAGGATCATTAACGTTCCTGCAAGGGGAATTGGCGATACGACGATTGAGAAACTCACTGAGTTTTCGAAAGAACACCGGATTTCTTTTGTTGATGCCTGCCAAAAGTGGCGAGAAGTCGGCTTGCCAGAAAAAACCGGAGAGGCCATTGAGCAGTTGTTGTCCTTCTGTCACACTTTGCCTTCGCGAATCTTAGACTTCAAGGTGGGTTCTAGTCCGGGAGCTCATTTTGTCGAGATTTTACAAGATTTAGGCTATCGGCAGTATATTTACAACAATACTGCGGATCCCGCTGTTGCAGAAAAAAAATGGATGGTGGTAGATATTGTTGGGAGAGTTTTGGACTCTTATTTGGGTAAACGCAGCTATGAAATTGAAAGTATTAAATCCTTTATTGATGCGATGATGCTTCGAGAGGATGTTAACGAAGAGGATGTTGCTCAAAACAAGATGCAGCTTATGACCTTGCACGCAAGCAAGGGTCTTGAGTTTCCAGTCGTCATTTTGGCAGGCATCGAAGAAGACCTGCTTCCGCATAAAACTTTGGGCGGCGATATTGATGAAGAGCGCCGTCTCTTTTATGTGGGAGTTACGCGGGCTAAGCAGCGCCTGGTGATGTCTCGATGTCAGCAGCGCAAGCGCCATGGAGTGGTTCGCCCTGTTTCTCCATCGAGATTTTTATTAGAGATTACAAAAAAGCTCTACAAAGAGTATCCCATGGGGGCTCGCCCGGTTTCAGGTCAAGAGCGAGAAGACTTGGTTTCGAGTTTCTTAAAAAGTTTAGAGAAGAAAAGTCCAACCAACGCAAAAGAGAATTGATTAGGAGGATCCTATGGAGTCTGGTGACGAATCAGAAAAAAAGAAAGTTCAAATCGAGTTTCCTTACAGCGAAGTCGCGCGAGCCAAGGTGCCAAAGGCCTTCGAAGTGGCCGAGACAGTGGCCACCGAATGGGTGAATGACGGCAATTTTGAAAATATCCCAGTCGGCCATCCCGTGGCCCAGGTTGCGGTGGCCGCCGGGCTTCGCAAAGCAAAAGAAGTTGAGAAAAAGTTAGAAGAAAAGGGCGTCTTTGCCATGGCAAAAATGGGGCTTGAGTACGCTAAGTCTAAGTTCAAGAAGTAGAATGGGTTTAAAGGCGGGGGCTTAGTCTTTGGGAGTGTCGTTAAACTCTTGGAGTTTGTCTTTCAGAGCGCCAAGAATGCTTTTAATCTCTCGCAGCTGCTCTTCTTCAGGCGACATCTTGTGGGTTAACTGCTCAGTCAGGCTTGTCCAGGTATCGAGGGCACTCTTGAGATCCGAATTAATACGACTCCAGTTGGGGTCTTTATTGTCTACTTTATCAGTCATTATCTTTTCACCTGGGTTATTAATTTAGTTAAGAGAAAAGAAGTTCATTTGACAAGAAAATTCAGACTGATAAGTTAGATCCTTCGTCATTCTTAAAGTAATACTTAAAGGAGCAATCTATGTCCCAAGATATCATCTACACGATGAAGGGTGTTTCTAAGGTTTATCCTCCCAATCGTTACGTCCTTAAAAATATTTATCTCTCGTACTTTTACGGTGCCAAAATTGGTGTTTTAGGTCTTAACGGCTCTGGCAAATCGTCCTTGTTAAAGATTATGGCAGGCGTTGATCAGGATTTTTTAGGCGAGGCATTTCCAGCCCGGCAGATGAAGGTGGGGTATCTTGAGCAGGAGCCGCATCTCGATCCAAATCTTACTGTTAAAGAAAACATTTTTTCTGGAATGGGTGAGCTTCCCAAGTTGATGAAGGAGTTTAACGAAATCAGTGAAAAGTTTAATGATCCTGATCTTGATCCCGATGAGATGAATAAACTCATTGAAAAACAGGGTGTAATTCAAGAAAAGCTCGAAGGACTCGGTGGGTGGGACGTAGATCAAAAGATTGAGATTGCAATGGATGCCCTTCGTTGCCCAGATGGGGATCTTCAGGTGGGTCCACTCTCGGGTGGAGAAAAACGCCGAGTGGCCCTTTGTCGCCTTTTGATGAGCGAGCCTGATATTTTACTCCTTGATGAGCCGACGAATCATCTAGATGCAGAGTCGGTCGCTTGGCTTGAACAGTATCTTGCCAAATTCCCTGGGACCGTTATTGCCGTGACTCACGATCGCTACTTCTTAGACAATGTTGCGGGCTGGATTTTGGAGCTTGATCGTGGTGAGGGTATTCCTTGGAAAGGGAATTACTCTTCTTGGCTTGAACAAAAGGACAAACGCACGGCTCAGGAGCAAAAGGACCAGGTGCGCAGAAATAAGACTTTGGAGAAAGAGCTTGAGTGGATTCGGGCGGGAGCGAAGGCTCGTCACGCTAAGGCTAAATCGCGTATTTCAGCCTATGAAAATCTTTTGAAAGAACCAACACCAGAAAAGCTGCAAGAGATGTCGATCTACATTCCGCCAGGACCTCGCCTTGGAGATATCGTGGTCGAAGCAAAGAATATAACCAAGGCCTACGGTAACAAGCTGCTTTTTGATGATGTCAGCTTTACCATTCCGCGCGGAGCGATTGTGGGGGTTATTGG
>JAMIQD010000297.1:0-11565 GCA_035914755.1 Pseudobdellovibrionaceae bacterium
ATGCCGATTTGCCCATCACATTCACGCGAAAACCACCGTTCACCACTTCTGTCACCCGTCCTTCTACAGGAGTCTCAAAATCAAATGCGTCCTCGAGTGTATCCGAAAGAGCTTTGCTCGATGCTTTTGCCGAAAGAACTAATAGCCCTTCTTGAGACTTTACAACATAAAGCGTGACCTGATCTCCCACTTGGACTTTTAAAGCACCATTCGCATCAACAAACTCTGAGCGCGGAGCCATTCCATCTCGGCCTCCGACATTCACAAAGATTTCATCTTTGCCCAAAGTCACAACCTCTGCCGTGACTTTATCGCCCTTGCCGTAGGACTTCGTATAGCCTTGGATCGACTGTTCTAACATTGCTCCGAAATCGTCTTTTTTATTTTGTGAATCATCATCACCGAACATATCTCTCATAGTTATCCACCTCAATTTAGAAGGCCCCATTCAATCGAGTTTAAGTCCATTTGTCCATGACCGAGCATTGCAGAAGGGCCCAAAGTCCGATCCTGAAATCTAAGACGCAGCGAATCCTGCCACCATCGGCTGGCTCTTTTACTGAGTCTTTTTCATCCACTCCATTTCAACTCGGCAGAAGGCCACCCGCTCAGTACCCTGACGATCTTTCAAGGTCATGCTCACATTGCTTTTTGTTTTTTGTGAGTCTCCAAGCGCTACCTCTTGCACTATTCGATATTTTTCATCGCTTAGCCTAGACAACAAATTAAATGATTTTTCAAAACTCCCAGGTTTCACTCGGGGCCAGATCAAATACTGTCCATCGCCGACACTCAAAGACTGGGTCCCGCCAGGCAGTGTTGTAAACACCACATCATCTACAGAAGTGCCATCGCTAATTAAGGCACTATTATTCCGTAAAGTAACCCCCTGGGCGGCACAGGAGTATTTCGTTCTAATACTGTAATCTTGAGGTTGTCCCGCAGGTACGGCGCGGGCGTAAAGGGTGCCGAAAAAAAGCACTAAGGACAAAATTGGGCCCATAAAACGTTCCATATGCAATCTCCTTGTGCATACAATGCACTTCCTCGAAATATTGCATAAAAGATGCCTGGAGTGCTACTCTCCCACTTATGTATTCAGACGTTTGTTTATTTTATGTGACCTGTCCAACGCCCGAGATGAGCCAAAATATAGCAAAGACCTTGTTGCGCGAGGGGCTTATCGCCTGCGCAAATATTCTCCCGCAAATGGAATCAATATATACCTGGGAAGGCAAAATCACTTCCTCTCAAGAAACTGTGCTAATACTCAAATCAACAACGGACCTATCAGATCGCGTGATAAATCGTGTCACCTCACTCCACCCCTATAACACGCCTTGTATTCTTGTTCTTCCCATTGAAAAAGGCAACGAAGCCTATATAAGATGGCTGAAAGGGAGCCTGTACTAATGCCAATCGCCGACAAAAAAGTTCTCGCAAAAAAAATATACGACATCGCACACCTGACGGGTGAGTTTAAACTCCGCTCTGGTCAAATTTCTCATGAGTATTTTGATAAATATCGTTTTGAAGCCCGCCCGGAAGTCCTCAAAGAAATTGCCGAACATATGAAAAGCTTAATTCCCCAAGGAACCCAAGCTTTGGCGGCTCTCGAAATGGGAGGTATCCCCGTTGCAACCGCACTTTCACTTATCACAGGCATTCCCTGTGTCTTCGTTCGAAAAAAAGCAAAAGATTATGGCACTTGCAAATTCGCAGAAGGCCTCGAAATTAAAGGACTCCAACTTTGCATCATCGAAGATGTCGTCACGACCGGAGGTCAGGTGCTCTTGAGCTCTAAAGACTTGCGCTCTATGGGAGCCATCGTAAATGATGTCCTTTGCGTTATCCACCGCGGAAAAACCGACGCTGATCTCAAGGCCGAAGGACTTAAAATGAAGTCCCTATTTACTATGGCCGAGCTCAAAGCTCACCTCTGAAAATTTGCAGGACTTACGTCAGAGTCTCCTTACAACCCAGCCTTGTGAAAAGGACCAACGATAAAGCATACTGTATCTATATCTCTTTGAAAGGATATGATATGCGAGCTTGCATCGGTGCTTTTGTCGCCCTATTTTTATTTTCAAATATTTCATCCGCAGCAAATGAAAACAAGAAGGTTCTTGTCGACAAGATTAACAAAAAATTTATCGAAAAGACATGTGAAGAAACACCTTTCATGAAGTCAACTAGGCTAGCTTGCGTATCATGCGGAGTTGAAAAGTACACGGGTGTTAGACCCTCAGAAAAATACTTAGCAATGATCGGCTTTGCGACCACTAAATATTCTTTTCTCGGCAAAACTACTAATGACAGAGGAACCATAACTCAATACGGCCTACCCTCTCAAGGAGGAAAGGCTCTTGAACTTTTTCAACAAAATGTGATTCAAAAAATTCAGGCCTATGGCTTTTGTGTCGACGGAAAAATAAATAAGTCCGGCGATATCATCGAAGGCAAGGGTTACGGGGGAGTACCAGACAGCATGCGGAATCTTATTTTTCGCGCGGTGAGCGGAAGCACATCTAACGGCAATGTCCCCGTAGCCAATGGGGACAAAATCGTAGGCCACGAGAACAGCATTGGCTATAATTCAAAAGAGCAAAAAGAAATTGTAAAGTTTTTTGGATTCCAAGACATCAAAGACATCGAAAAACTTTATGATATCCAAGGATGGACTTATATGCCTCCTGCTGAGCGACAAAAAATGATTCGTGATGGACTTGCAAGCGTTCCCGATAACAATCCCTATAGCAACGAGACCTCTCTCTTCAGCCAAGGCATGTACTCTTCAAATGAAAATGGGGACGGGCTCAAAGAGTGCGTCAAACAAATGAATGAATTGGTCATCCAAAAAGACTCAGTCTTTAATTTGAAGTCAACAAACGGCGCAAATCAGGAGCTCTGCCAACTTATGGCGATTGAGTGTGATATTGACTTGGATTTCTGTACGAATACGCCAAAACCAGGAGCGCCTACACCTGCGAATGTAAACACTGAGAATACCAGTCCACGCGGGAACCTTTTTAAAGCTACTCAAAAAGGCGCGCAGTAATTATTTCTCTGCAACAACATAGGCAATCCAGCTGTCGCAGGATTCGCCATGTTCAGTTCGGGTAAACACACCGTTGCCCGAACCATCTCGAGCGGTTCCTTCCCAATATACATGGGTTTTTTTGAACCCAGCCTCGTACATAATTTCACGTAGCTCAGGTATGGACCATAAACGCCAGTCATAAGTAAAGACTCTCTCAATCTTTTGACCACCCACTCGAAAGTGAATATGAAAAAGTGCCTCATTTGTGACAGGGTCAAAATCAGTCTGGTCCCAGTAATATGTAAAACCATCAAATTTGTTCGTGTCCTCGATCGCCGCATGACATTGCTTTCCACCAAAACAATCCGCGATAAGCATCCCATCTTTATTCAGACTTTTATAAACGTTGGTAAAATAAAGTTTCATCACATCGCGACTTTTAAAACAAAAGTATGAAAAGTTCATAGCCAAGACAATATCCGCCTTTGGCAAATGGGGAGTCAAAACATTGCGTTCGAACAGGTTCATTCGTCGCTGCTGTTCGGGACTGAGTCTAGATAGATAGTGTTGTCGACCATAAGCCATCGGCTCTGGATCTAAATCTACGCCGTTCGCAATATTGCGCGAATTTAACTTTATCCACTCTGTAGAGAGAGCAAATGTGCCACAAAAATCTTCTCGCAGAACTGTCGCACTTTTCTTTTTTAGCTCCTTGTATGTGTCTCGTATAAACTCGACATCACTTTCTGCAGATTGAACGGCACGACGATAGAGATCGTACTTGTCATAAGTTCCCTTAGCGGATTTCTTTCCAACGCGACGACGTAATTTTTTTCGATGAGATTTTGGCTTTTTTGACATTATGGCACTTCCGCCACAATCTCACGAATTGCCGCTTCAACGTCCTGATATTGGGGAACTGAGTTTTTCTCTAAATTTGGCGACAGGCCGATTCCTGGCAAATTTTTACCAGCTAAGACGCGAGGCCGAGCTTGCAGTTGATAAAATAGTTCTTGCGTCACTCGATAAGACAAGTGTTCACCAAAATTCGTAACCTCTGTATCCTCATTTACAAATAACACTCGGCCAGTTTTTTCAACCGAACTCTTTATCAGCGACCAGTCATAGGGGTAAATCGATCGCAAATCGATAACTTCAACGGACACCCCTTCTTGAGCCAACTTATCCGCAACCTCATCACAAAGATGAACCATTCGGCTATAGGTGACAACGGTGATATGATCCCCTTGACGAGTGATCTTACCGACGCCTATCGGCACAGTGTACTCCTCGAGGTCCGGCCAGCGAGGCTTCCAGCCGACTGCATTTTGTACCGGCTTATCAATCATCGCTTTTAAAACTTTTTCGTCGCTCGGCTCACCAGGGATAAGCTCTTCGCCCTTATGCCGCATCAATGCCTTTGATTTTAAATACAAGACTGGGTTGGGATCTTTTATTGCCGACAACATCAAACCGTATGCATCCAAAGGGTTCGATGGCATCACGATTTTCCATCCCGGCAAGCGAGAGGCCCAGGCGTCAAAAGAATGCGAGTGATAAACTGAGCCAAAAATCCCCGCCCCGACGGGTGTCATCACCACCATCGGCAATTGGACTTGACCATTTGTACACCACAAAGTGTTCCCAGCAATTTTTAACAAGTCGATCGTATTAAAAATATAATCGCCAAACTGAATCTCAGCCACACAACGATCACCAGTCATGGCTATCCCCATGGCAATCCCAATAATTCCGCGCTCATCAAGTGGTGTGTTCCAGGCGGTCTTTAACCCTTGTGTAGCCGTAAAAACTCCACCAAGAGGCGCCCCAACATCTTGTCCAAAAATATCTTTTACTCCGAGACTCTTTTCACCGTAATGAAGAGCCATTCTGATAGCTTGAGCAACACTTGCCATTAGAACTTCCTCCAGTCCGCATTCTCATTATTTACAAACACGTGGTCCCAAACAGATTCAGGCGTCGGCGCCGGTTCGGACCGAGCCTCAAGCTGAGCCGCAACTCCCTCTTTCTCATACTGGTCCCAAATTTTTTCCGCCTCGTTCTTAGACAAGAGGCCCACATCGATGAGTTTTTTCTCGAATGTCAGAACAGGATCCACGAGTTCAATTTTTCGATTGGCCCCGTCGGCTGACGAGTGACCGTACAATCGTGAGACTTTCACTTCGACGAAGGAAGGCTTCCCGGTTTTACGAATATAATCCATCTCTTCTTTTAGAGCCAAATAGGTCTCGATAGGATCATTTCCGTTAATCACTCTTGAACGAATATTAAAAGCCCTTGCTCGGTCAGCAATTTCAGTTTCGCCATGCTGTCCTTCATATGGGGTCGAGATACCAAAACCATTATTCTGAACTGTGATTAAAACCGGCAGTTCCTGTCCTTTGCGTGATGCCCAGATCAAGCAAGTCGCAAAATCCCCCTCAGCCGTTCCCGCATCTCCGCCAGTCACAATACTAATAGTTTTGTGGCCCGCTCTTTTCTGCGCATGGGCTGTTCCACAGGCAAGAGGATACTGAACTTCGATGGGTGAAGTTACCGGAGCAACATTCCACTTTGGAAAACAATAGTGTCCCGCGAAGTTTCTCCCCCCCGTTGAGGGGTCCGTCACCCGATTCATCATCAAACGAATAGCATCTATCATTGGCATCCCCAAGGCCACCATGGTCGGAGTGCAGCGATAATGGAGGTGAAGCCAATCATGCTCTAGCCCCTGCCCCTTATTGATCAACAATCCCAACGCTACGCCAAAGGCCTCTTCTCCGGGGCCACCAATCCAAAAGTAACCTTCTCCAGCTTTATAAATCTTGATTAAGCGTTCTTCTAAAACTCGAGACTTAACCATCAGACTATGAAACTGCAGTAGGAAATCGCCAGACAGGCCCGCAAAAAAGGCATTCTTTTTAGATGGAGATTTTGCGGGAATCTTGGCGCTAGCCTTAACATGAGACTTTGGCGTGGCTTTCGCTTTTGAAGTGGATTTTGTGGACTTTTTCGACATTCTAATACCGCCTCCGAATTCAACTTATCTAAGCGATAAAAGGCTCTTTTGTCGCTTAGAAAAGCCCGGTAGATGCATAGCATAAAGGCCCCTAGATTCAGGGGCCTTTATGCTAAAGATAGAACTTCTGAGAATATTACCGAAAACTCGCCTGCTTTCCCGCTGGCTGGGACTCTTCAAGACCCATTAAGTCTAGCAAAACATTGGTTGCTTCATTGATGTCAGCGCGCTTTAAGTACTCTTTATTTTTTTGATCTTTATTGCCATACCGAGTGGCCTTTTCTTTTTCTTTTTTGGATTTTGTTTCAGTTTTATCCTTCAAGATTTCACTAACTTTTATAAGCTTGCCGCGACTTTTTGCCTTCTTCAGCTCGTCCTCAATTTTTTTGAAGTCCTCATTCTTTTCAACCCGCGCGGTTGATTTTTCACGCAAAGTCTTCACCCACTCAGGCTTCAGAATCGACCAGTTTCCAGATCCCTCTTTGACATAAGCATCTGGCGATATAAAGGCGTTGATTTTTTGCGGAGGCAAAGAGTAGTCCAAAGATTTTTCACCAATATCGTCTGTCGCATAAGGCCCCGGAATGGCGACATCTGCCTCAACTCCACGATGCTGTGTAGAGTTGCCACCAGGAACAAAGAACATTCCCACTGTCACCTTTAAAGCCCCAAGATTATTGGGCATCGGAAGAACTGACTGAACACTGCCTTTTCCGAAAGTGTGATCGCCGCCCACGATTATAGCACGCTTATAGTCTTGCAAAGTTCCAGCAACAATTTCAGAAGCCGAGGCGCTAATCCGGCTGGTCAAGAGGACCAATGGCCCCCCCCAATCCACCGTTGCATCTGTATCACTCAAAGTCTGCTCGCTACGACCAGAGTCTTTAGAGGACTGCTTAACCACATTACCTGTTTTGAAAAACAATCCTGCGATCTTAACTGCATCTTCGAGGCTACCGCCTCCGTTATTTGATAGATCTAAAACCAAACCATCAACTTTTTTCTCATTGGCCTCTTTTATAATCTTTTTTAAATCAGAGGCAGAGGATCTCCCCCCGCGACGTGAATCCGCATAAAACGATGGAAAGTTAATAATACCAATCTTCTTCTTTTTACCGTTTACATCTCGGTCCTGATAAATAATTGATGCTGCTTCATCTTCGAGATTTACTTTTTCACGAGTCAACGGAACTTCCACTCGCTGTTTACCCTCTCCCTGCTTTCGAAGAATTGTCAGATAAACTTTGGTTCCCTTGGGGCCGCGAATCTTTTTGACCACGTCCTTAAGATCCATATCAATAACATTGTCCATCTTGCCCTGTTCCTGGCCGACAGCGATGATCTTATCCTGCGGTTCAATTAAACCAGACTTCGCAGCCGCGCCTCCAGGCACCAATTGCTCCACCACTGTAAATCCGTCTTGAGAAGAAAGGGTCGCGCCGATCCCCTCGAGTGATAATCGCATTTGAATTTCGAAGTCCTCCAAGCTATCACGAGAAAAGAAACTTGAGTGTGGATCCAAAGCTCTAGCAAAACTGTCAAGATAATCAGAAAACAGATCCGACTGTTTCGTATCTTGAATACGTTTTACCGCACGCTCGTAGTTTTTAATGACATTCTTTTTTGCCTCATCCAACTTCATGTCTGTGGCCTGGTAGTTGGCAATCTGAAAATGAATGTACCTTTTTAAAAACTCATTGGCCTCATCACTATCCTTAGGGAAGGCTTTCTTATCTGGATCAAAAACAAATTCTGTTTTTGGATCAAACTTATAATCCTTACTTAAAAACTTTTTTGCAAAATCTGACCGCTCCTGCGCTCTTTGCACTAGTAACTTCTGCGACTGATCCAAAAAGCCGCAATCTTTGTTTTTAGTTTTTTCAAACAAGTTACCCATCCACGACTTGATCTGATCCACATCTGACGCTAATAAATAAATTTTTGATGGATCAAGTCGCTTAATGTACTGCTCAACCGTCCGCCCCGCCAAATCAGCATCGCGATTTGTGTATCGAATATGGTTTGCTAAAAACCCTCCTTCGATAGCACTCATGTAGCGACACTCGAGATCATCTTTATTTTGCGCAAGTGACAAGGATCCAAATAATGAAAGCGATCCTGCCAACACAAGACCATAAACTAATCTGAGTGAACCCATGAATATCCTTCCTGAAGAAATAGCCGATCCGTTAAGGATAGCAAATATCCAAACGAGATCATTTAAAATATCAGAAACAGAACCAAAAAATAGGAGCGGCTCCGCGTTAGGACTTATGTCGGTCTATATCAAACAACTTCAATTGATTTAAGGTGGCACCTTCAATGGCCTTAGACTCAGTTCTCCCCAACGAAACTTCATGCTTAACAAAATTTCCATCGTGAGTTTCTATCATAAAAAATGACATTTCTGGGTAATCCGCCTTTAGTCGAGTCATTTCTGCGAGGATCAATTCAATATTTTTCGGATCATCATCAGACATACCAAAGCGGTGGTGCGGATTGTGCCCATATACCTCGATGGCCTTCTCAACACTCGCACGAATGGCCCTCTGTTTTAACTCTGCTGCCGACAAAACGAGATCCACATCTCCCAGAAATTGGCGAGTCGGCTTATGGTTGACCGGAAACAGGCTTAAATAATTTGGTTCGTGCGGCAAAAACTGTCGCTCCACAAATATGTTAATGCCGTCCTTCAAGGTTTGGGGGTCGTGACCACGAGCAGTGATAACTGAAATAGGGCGTCGATTAAAAGTCGCATGAAAGAAGCACTGCCATGAGGGCCCCTTCCATTGAACATCGGGAAACCCTAAAGCGTGAGCCAAGTCTTGAACAAAAATTTGCTTCTGCCCCTCAATTTTTTCCAGCTCTTCAGGATGTCGATCGCGAAAATTTCGGTAAGTTCCCATGAGATCATCAAGTCGAATCTCATACTCTGCATAGGGACCTGAGCTGCCGACATAGGGATGAATTTTGGCATATTCGCCGCTAGTCACCAAGCGCTCTTCTCCCGTGACCTTATGAAACAAAACCAATGGAGTTGAAAGAAAAGCAATGTTGTCATCAAAATCAAAAAAATAAAAACTGCGACCACCGAGATCATAGTTCCGATCTTTTTCCGCCTGGCGCTGGATTCCTAACTCTAGCTGGCCCTTTATAGATGGACCCTTCGTCATAAAAACCTCAAAAGGCGGCTAGAATACGATGCCGACCGAAACAGAAGCTCCAAAGCCATCTTTGTTGGCTTTATCCATATCATCAACAGCTCTCTGTAATGGCGGCCCATAGCCGCGGGTAATTGTAGGTTTTTGTACCATAAGACGGTAACCAACATCTAGAGAGAGTGAAAAAAAGTCTTGGTATATCGAGCGAAAACCCACCGTTGGCCAAGCCGACATCGAACTCCCTTGATCATACTTAGTCTCAACACCAGCCTCCGTATAAGATTTACGGCCTCCATTGGCATAATTGAGATTCAATCCCCCAGAAACTTGACCATGACAAGGAAAGGCAAAAAAACAGGTGGTATGTGGCCAATTATAAATAAAGTAGCGCCCCCCACCAGAAGCAAACCAACCTAAGGAGTCTATACCCGCCCCTGCATCCCACTCCCAAAAATCATTGATTGCTGCGTGATAAGTGATCAAACTCGTGCCGCTCGAAGACGAAAGGCCCGTAAAGGTAAAGTCAACCCCCTGCCAAGCCCTCACCTTACGGTTTTTTTGAGCCTCAGCCTCAGGATCAATCCATTTCGCGTGTGCAAAGACTCCACTCACAATTAAAATTAATAAAAAACTATATGCAGATTTTCTCATGACGCTACCTTTTCTTACGGGTAATCACTTTGGATACATTTAATTTAGCCTTTAATGAGCTATTTTTCGTCGCTTTTTTTGTGGGCTTTTTTTCGGCTTTGGACGCTGGCTCTTTTACTTTGCTTTTGTCTTTAGCTTTACCTTTACGGGCCTTACCGCCCGACTTGGTGCCTGCTTTTTCAGTAATCAATTCTATTGCTTGCGCCAAGGTTAGAGTGTCAACCGTAACCCCCTCAGGGAGTGATACATTAACCTTCCCCGATTTAATATAAGGACCATAGGGACCATTGAAAATTTGGACAACATCCCCCAACGTTGGATGCACGCCCAACTCTTTGAGGGCAGCAGCCCGTCCTCGGCCTTTTTTGGGAGTACTTAGTAACTCCATAGCTCTTTCAAAGGACATGCTAAAAAGACTCTCCCCCTTGGGAATCGAGCGATAGTCTCCATCGCAAACCACAAAAGGACCAAATCGCCCTAAGCCCGCTTTAACCTCTTTGCCCGTTCCGGGATGAGTGCCCAAGATTTTAGGCAAGCTCAGGAGATCGAGAGCCTGCTGCAAATTCACGTCCTCGGGCTGAACCCCTGGAGGCAATGAGGACCGCTTCGGCTTGTCGTTTTCTGGGTCGACGTCGCCCAACTGAACATAGGGTCCATATCGGCCACTCAAGACATAAATCGGAAGCCCCGTTTTAGGATCCTTGCCGAGGGCATCAGCGCCATTGATCTTCTGATCAATTAACTTTTCAGCAATCTCCGAAGTAATATCTGCGGGAGATTCGTTCTCTGGAAGAGAGGCACTTACGGGCTGACCATCTCGTTGACTTGTTAGGTAAGCTCCATATCTGCCCACATGAAAATTATATTTTTCTAAGCCCTCAAGCTGAATCGTCCGCGCATCTTCTGGGTCAATTTTGTCTCCCTGTGCCTCAACTTGCTCCTTCAAACCCCTCGGCCCAAAGTAAATAGACTTCAAATACTTTTGTAACTCCAAATCACCATCTGCAATATTATCTAGAGATCGCTCCATCTCTGAAGTAAATCCCAAGTCTACATACTGCGGCAGGTACTTACTCAAAAGCTTTGAGACCACCATCGCCGTAAATGTGGGAATCAGCGCAGTCCCTTGGCGCCTTACATAGCCTCTATCGATAATGGTTCCAATAACGGAAGCATAAGTGGAAGGACGACCAATCCCCTCTTTTTCCATCGTTTGCACCAAACTCGCCTCGGTATAACGCGCAGGAGGTTTGGTTTCATGCGAAGTCGGGTCTAACCTTAAACACTCAATGTTTTCTTTGGGGCGAAGAGAAGGCAAGCGCACTTCTCTCTCCGACAGCTCTGCTTCGGGATCATCGCTCCCCTCTACATAGGCCCTTAAAAAGCCCGGAAACTCAATAGTCATGCCAGACGCGCCAAAAAGCGCCTCTCCCACTTGGATTTTAGCACTCACCTGTTTCTGGCGAGCGTCCACCATCTGGCTTGCAACTGTGCGTTTCCATATCAAATCATAAAGCCGAAACTGAGTTCCTGTGAGACCCGTTTCATCAGGATCCACAAAAGAAGTTCCCGCTGGCCGAATGGCCTCATGGGCTTCCTGTGCACCCTTCACTTTTTTAGCGGCATAAAATCTCGGCTGAGGAGGGAGATAATCGTTTCCGTACTTACCATGAATGCAATTGCGAGAAGCGGTA
>JAMIQD010000298.1:0-15289 GCA_035914755.1 Pseudobdellovibrionaceae bacterium
AAAAAATTTTAATTTCTACTTGCCCAGAGTTAAAGGCCTTGCTAAAAGGTTCTTTCACGAAAACTGCAGGGAGTTAGCTCAGTTGGTAGAGCGCCACCCTTACAAGGTGGATGTCGCAGGTTCGAATCCTGTACTCCCTACCAAAAAACCACCGGAATCACGGTGGTTTTTTTATTTGTGGAATCTGCAATTGGTAGAATGGTAAGCAGCAGGTCGTTCGTTCAAGTCGTGCTGACCCAATTTTTCATCATCCGCTAAACTAGCCCCTTCATCATTCCATACCAGTATAGTTTCGGTAACAGATCTTTCTTTAAATGCCAGTAGGATCTTCTGGGTATTGCAGGATCTAACGGAAAAGTAGGCATGAGCTTTCCGTCGTAGCCAAATTCGGCTAACATAACCTTTCCAATTTCAGTAATAAGCGGACACGAAGAGTATCCATCATATTTTTCTGTTGGCGCTTCTCCATTCATTACGCAAAGTAGGTTTTTAACAACTATCGGATACTGCTTTCTAATGGCCGCACCTGTTTTAGAGTTTGGAACACCCGTCACATCACCAACTCCAAAAATATTTTTATATGTAAGATGCTGAAGTGTTTCTTTATCTACAGCTAGCCAACCTTTTTGATCCCCGTCGGTAAATGCTAATGACGATTCCGAAATAAATTTATGTGCCGACATTGGCGGAACAACATGGATTAAATCAAAATTGATGGATTCGCTATGAACATTTCCGCTTGGGTCTGTGACATCAAATGTGGCTTCCTTTTTTTCGCCATTAATTTTTGTTATCTTATGTAAAAATCTTGGATGAATATCCCTCTCTTTTACAATTTGATCTAGTGCCGTCGCAAAAATTGGTACTCCAAATATGGCCTTTCCTGCCGTAGCAAAGACCACTTCTGTTTTGTGACGAATCCCATGGTTACGAAAAATATTTTCAGCTATGTACATAACTTTTTGTGGGGCCCCGGCACACTTGATAGGAGTCGGCGGCATTACAAAAACTGCCTTACCTCTCTGAAACTTTTGAATTTGTTCTGATGCATAGTCTATCTGATCATATTGATAAACAGAAATAACTCCATTTTTGCCAAGGCTTTCTTTGAGGCCTTCGATTTTTTCCCAGTTTAATTGAAGGCCCGTAGCCACAACTAGATAATCGTATTGGATCAACATGTTATGACTTAATTGAACAACCTTCTTTACTGGATCTATTGAAAGCACCGACTCTTTGATCCAATCAACACCGTTGGGAATCAAATCCCTTTCATCTTTTTCAGTTACAGATTTGTCCATCAAACCTGCACCCGCTAATGTCCAAAACGGCTGATAATAATGTTTTTCTGCGGGCTCAACAATGGCGATCTCACCGGAGTCGAGCGATCGGCTTAATTTTGCGGCTACAGCTATTCCGCCCGTACCACCACCTAAGATCAGCACTTTATACATTGATTTAGACATAAACACTCCCGACTTTTATAGCTTTTTTAGTTGATCAAATAAAATGAAGGTCCCCATCAGTAGTTTTAGTCAACATACAAACGGGTAGCATATATTGCAACCATAATGGCCTCAGGGGCGGGGAGAGCTTAAGTCCGGAGGCTTTAATCCATTATTTTTCCTTCATCAACATTTAAAGGGGCAGTTTCTTTCGCACAAGGTTTTTAATGAGATTTGAATCGACTTCTATGGTGAATTGGCACTTCTCACCAGTGGGTGTAATAACAGTCAGGTCATCAGAGGCAATGCCATTGCAAATGGCCACTTGGCCCACGCCAGGCAAAACACTTTCTGCATGCGACTCATCGCCGACTACATTTCACATATGCGATGTGCCCGAAGCAGAGATCTAATTTCTAGTAGTTCCATGGCCGTCGGAGCGAATGCGCATTTTGGCGTCTGCCCTGCTTGCTTCATGCTGGCTAGCTGGCTCTTTAGGTTTGCGAGATTCTCGCGCCCCATTTCCCAGATCGATTCAAATTCTGTGGTGAACGCAGTGGCCATGGATCTTCCTAGGAGACCGTTGAATTCGACTAGGTTTTCAATGTGTTTCTTCTCTGCAGATTCGGACCAGTTGAAAGAACCTGTCATCACGCTTTCGCCGTCCACAACCAAAAACTTATTGTGCATTTGGTGAGTTAAAAATACGCCAGGCTTAAGGTTATAAAACTTCACGCGCAAATTGACACCCGGCTTTTCGAGATAGTTCGCCCGATTTGAAAGACCACGGTAATCATCCTGGCCAATTACGATTCGAATCTGCACGCCGCGGTCGGCAGCTGCAGAAATGGCCTCAAGTACTGGGATAAGGCGGACTCGAGTCGACGCGATATCAATAGTTGATTTGGCACTTTCTATTGCTCGCACAACTTGATCGGTAAGGAGCGGGTGATTCTTATCAAATCGAAGGCGGCGTGGCGTGTTGAAATGAATTTCAAGTTCCGTTTGATCGCGAGATCTAGCTTCTCGTTCAAGCAATTGAAGGTCCTGACCAAAGGGCTTCGAGTTTTTCCAAAGCATATTAAATTCGGCCTGAAAGCGATCGCTGGCTTCTTCTTCTCCGTCAAAGAACAAAATGTTTTCATTGTAGTTGCGATAAGAGCTCAACGACCAATTGGCACTTCCTGAAATTACTCGTTCATTTTCAAGTCCAGTATCAATGACGGCGAATTTGTGGTGCACTTTCACACTTCGACCAAGATACCTAACATCAAGCCCCAGCCCTTCGAGCGCCTGCATTTTCGCCGCGTTTTCAGCGTCGGTTCCAAAGCCCTCGAACAAGACTCGAATCTGAAGTTCTCCTTTTTCAATTCGCGCGCGAACAGTCTCTGACTTTAGCATCTTAACGACCGGCGACCCATCGGTCGTGTCCATGTTATACATTGCAATGTCGACGTGCTGCCGAGCCTCTTCGATCCAAGTCGCGATTTTTTCAAGCGTGGGGTCATGAGGATGAAACAGTACCTCCACTTTGGCGTTCGCAGCCGTGGCGAATGCAACCACAGCAAATACAACCAACGATAGAGTAGGAAATAGAAATTTATGTGCCTTCATGAGTGTCCCCTCGAGCTTGAAGGGGTCTTTAGCACAGATCGGCCTTTAATGCGAATTCCTTTTTAATTCTTCTCTAAAAGTCGCAAGTTTCTCGTTGTAACGCGGCTCTGACCACGATCCAGAATAGTTGTAAACAGCCACTTTACGAGCCGATACTTGCCGCAATTGAACCCTTGGTTGTGTGGCCGGCGCCTTCAAAATCAGACTCAATATTTGTTTCAGCCTGGTTTTTTACGGGTTTAAAAATCTGAATCGACAGTTATTAGCTTGCGAGTTTGGTCTCTTTGGTAGTTGCGCTAGGTCCTTGCGCCGGCTTGGGTAACTCGATAACAAAGCGGGTATTGACGCAGGATGAATCTAGCATAAGACGGCCACCGTGTGACTGAATTATTTTTGAAGATATGCTCAACCCAAGACCAGTTCCTTGCCCAACTTCCTTTGTTGTATAGAAGGGCTGAAATATTTTTTGAGCGACTTCGGGACTTATACCCTGGCCGCTGTCAGTCAGAATAATTTTTAAGGACTCAGCACTGTCATCAACTGTTAGCTGGATCCATTTTTCAGGCAGTCCTATAATGGCATCAAAAGAATTGTTCAGCAAATTCAGTATAACCTGAGAAAGCTCAACTGCTCGGCAAGCAATATAGACTTCGTTTTTTGGTAGCGAGATGGTGAAATGCACTCCATGCGATTGTAATTTTTGGTTACAAAGATTGACGGCATCTTCGATAATTTGTGATACGCAGATAGTTTCTCTTTCATCATTTTCGCCATTGCGTGAAAAGTTTCGAAGACCACGAATAATCATTGCAATCCGATCCGTCGTTTGGCCGATTTTTAAAGCCTGTTGCTGGATTTTTTCGGTATCAAGAAGATCTTCATTAAGCTCGTGAAGAATCTGATCTACTAAAAGTCGATTTACAGCTAGCGGGGTGTTGATTTCATGAGCAACGCCACCTGCCATTTCTCCAAGGGAGGCCATTTTTGCTGAGTGTACTAACATTTCTTCAGCCAGCTTCTTTTGAGTAATATCAAAGCGAATTGAAAAATAACGTTCGATCGAGCCAGTGTCACTGAAGCATGGAATTATTGTCGCATCCATCCAATACTTTTCGCCACCTTTGCTGCGATTACAAATCTCTCCCCGCCAAGGCTTTCCTGAGGTGATTGTTTTCCATAGGTTTTCATAAAATTCTTTTGGATGAACGCCGGATTTGAGTGCTCTAAAGTTTTTTCCGATAAGCTCGTTTTTTGTATAGCCCGACAAATGACAGATTTGATCATTGACGTGGGTGATGTATCCTTGAAGGTCAGTAAATGCCACCACGGCGGATTGCTCGAGCGCATCGCGGAACATCTGATTTTCTTTCTGTGAGCTTCTCAAGCTTTGGGCATAGAGATTAAAAATATGACGGGCGTGACTCAGCAGCAGCAAAATCCCAGTGGCCACGGTAAAAATAGCTCCATAACGAACAATAGAAAGACCCAAGGGTGGTAGCGATAAAACTCCAGGCAGAGAGGTTGCTTCAAAAGCAAAGAGCCCGCAAATTGGTATTGCGATACTCAACAGAAAGGCAGCATTTGCTGAAAATGATTTTTTAGAAAACAGCAGCGAGGGAGCAATGATCATCAGCAAGAGATGGTGGTGAACATTGGTTTTATAACCGAACATGATACAAAAATTAAAAATCAGAGTATTCGTCAGCACAACCAAGGTCAGTGTCGCTGTCTTGCTATGACGGCGGTGATTCAAGTATGGCACAAAGAGCATTCCGATAAAATAAGTCGCTAATAAAAGCGACTGAAAATAGAAATCAAAGTAAAACATGATAAGGGTATAAGGCACGGAGAGAGCTCCGAAGGTAATGGAGAGAATATTAGTAAATTGAGTCGTCTGCACCAAGTCTGAAGTCGATTTTTCATCTGCGCCGATTGCGATTAATTTTTGCAAGAGCAGCGTCGCACGTCTTCTTATTTCCATTCTAAAATCGCTCCGTCGTTAGATTTACCTTATGCAGCTTTGGGATTTTGCTTGCGTACAACCTTGCAAAGCGCCTGAAAGCTCGTGCTATCTATTTCTTGCAACTTGAAGGTCTCCATTGTTCTGAGCGCCTCTTGGGCCGTATATATCTTATTGTCAGGATGTGCCACGATTGTATAATCACAAAACATGTCTGCTACCTGAACGATCTTCGTCAGAGGGTGCATCTGCTTATGGTTGATTCTGCGTGGATATCCTTGTCCCAGGGCATTTTCGTGGTGTTCATATGCGACGAGAATTGCCTCTGAAGGGGCCATCTTCAGGCTTTCTAGTATTTCTTTACCTCGTGTTGGGTGTGTTTCAATGAGTTGTCGCTCTTCCGTGCTTAATTTCACTCTGGGCTTTTCCAAGATCTCTCGCGGGATCTCTTTCATTCCGATTTCGTGAAAGAGGCCTGCAAAGGCAAGCTTAAAAAGTGTTTGCGGACTTTGCCAGCCAAGTTCTTTTGCAATCATGACTGACAGCATGCTTGTTCCGATGGAGTGAGCATAGAGATGATCGGTATGAGTTTTTAGGTAGTCTAACAAAGAGAAGGTTTCGTCATCTTCCGTGAGCACGTCGACCGCAGTGGTGATGAAGTCTTTCGCGTTGGAGAAGGATGCCGGATCCAGTTCGCTAGCGAATGCCTGCTGAGAAATCAATTCACCTGTGTGCTTCATAAAGCGTGATTTTTTTTCTTTATCAACCTGTCCGCTAGAAGCGATTGCTTTTGCTACCAAGACTGAAAAACCCACCAGGACCCGAAAGTCTTCCTGTCGAATGTAGAGATGATCAATGCCTTTTTCTTTAAAGAGAAGAATCTTATCTTCTGGAATTTTTCCACCCTTATGAGTGACCTTTACGTACTTTGAATTGCTGAGCTTGATATAGACACTACACTCGGTATGGGTTTTTGAAATAAAATCCTCAATAGAAACCTTACAGAACTGCTTATTAACATCCAATGGATTTTCAGCGATGATGGCCGCTTTTTGTTCTGCCTCTGATCCCAAGATCTTTTCAATTTTTTCGATGAAATCTTTAGAGCTAAAAGGTTTGCTAATGAAATCATCGGCACCGAGCTGATCTGCCCTCTGGGTTTCCAGAATTTGGGCAAATCCAGTCATCAAAATTACAGGACAGGGTTTGTTTCGTTTGATCCACTCTAACAGATCTACGCCAGTAAAATAGGGCATTTGAATATCAGAAACTACCAGATCGTATTGGGAAATCGACAAAATTTCTTTAGCGACTTTACCATTTTCTGCTGAATTGACATTATACTGATGAGCTAACATTTCAGTGAGGATTGCACGAAAGGTCGCATCATCTTCGACAACCAAGATTTTCTTTTTCATATCATTCATATCGGAGGCAACAACACAGACCTAAAGCGTTCGAAGTTTACTTTCGAGCAGAATTTGCTATTAAGTGGCATGGCTCGAACGAGCCTCTAAATAATTTTCTTCAAAGTCGTAATAAATTCTTCGCTGAAATTTGTTTTAGTGTGTCTTGAGTTAAAAAATGGATTCATGAGAGTTAGACGTATGACTAACAGGCTCGCAGAGTCTCGTTTTATGTTATGAGTAGATGAAAAACTTTGTAATAGCGGTTCGAAGTTTAATGCGAGTGTCGTTTTTGAAATAAAAAATCTTTCGCTTTTTTTGTTTCGCTGTGGCTTTTGAAATTGGTTTATAACTTTTTCTGTCCGCCGATTAATTTCGCTCATTTTCATTCCATCTGTGCCAATCGCAAAGCAGAGGATATTTGTTCTTTCGACATCGACAAATAAAATTGGCAGGTCAGACTCGGCCAAGGCAACTTTTAAATCCTCGCAGTTTTTAATGTCCTTGAGGAGAATTTGGCCGTAGCCTGCCAAATTAAAGCCGATAGACTTGGCTGTTAAATAGGTTGCTACCGCACCAGCGGCCGAGCGTGAGCCTTCTATTGAATAAGGTCCGGGGTCATATCCATTTTTAAAATCAACGTAAGGCGCCGCACTCTCGGTAATGAAGTAATTTCTTTTATCACGACAAAGAAAAGCCCCTGAGCTGTAGGGGACATACCCGAGTTTATGTGGATCAATAGTTATAGAGTTGCTTCGGCCAATTGCTTGGAGCGATTTTTTTATTTCTTCAGAAACCAATAAATTTTTTGATTTTTTTAAGGTAGCAAAAAAACCACCATAAGCGGCATCTATGTGGTGCCAAAAGTATAACCCATCGTTTTTTGCGTAAGTGTCTATGATGTCTTGCGCGCCGTCTATAGGATCAATTGTGCCTAGCTCTGTTGATCCACAAATACTGACAATTGCGAGTATGGGCCGGTTTTCGCGTCTGCAATACTCGATTTTTGATTTGAGGCTGTTAAGATCCATGCGCCCCTGTGGATCTAAGTCAACGGGGATCAGTCCGTGCTTTCCTAGTCCAAAAAAGCGTGCAGCCTTGTTCCAAGAGTAGTGCCCTGATGCCGGAACAAGTATGACGGGTCCGTCGGTACGAACATTGTATTTTTCTGTAATCCACTGATTTAGCGCGAAGTCGCCGTCATCAAGGTCGAGATTATTTTTGTCGCTCTTTACGCCATCATATTTTGCGTGTGAAGCCTGAAAAAAAGACATTTTTCTTTCTGCATTCTGCTGTATTAACTTAATCCACTGGGCCTTGGACCTTGCTACGGCCTCAAAATTCGCAACGGTGCCGCCACTTGTAAAATGTCCTGCACAATGCTTTGAATAACCAAGCATGCTGGCAAGATGCTGAATTGCCTTTTGTTCGAGGTCGACACCAACCCGAGAGGACTCTTGAGAAATGTTATTCGGATTATGAAGAAGGCATATGATGTGGCCAAGCAGAGCGGGCATTGAAAACTCTGAAAACATATGGCCGATATAACGCGGAGAAAATTTTGGAATTTCGGATTTAAACTCTTTTGAGACCTTACGAACTTCATTTCGAAACAGTTGTAAGCGGCGTTGAAACTCAACACTTTGCTGTTCGGATTTTGCAATGGCCACTCCATCTTCTGGGTAAATCGTTCCGCGCCAGTCAATCCAGTCGGCAACAATATCTGAAATCTCATTTTTTAAAAAAGAACCATTTTCACCCTGTGGTCCAAGAAAAAAGCTTTTTAAAGCAACCTGGTCAGGTGGGCAGCTGTTTTTTCGATTTTTCATTTGATGAGGGTATAGCAAAGGCAGGGCGGCAGATATGACTTGAATCATATTAAACAATAAATGCGATATTGCCGAGGACCCCCTAAAAATGTCATTTTCTTTCTAAGTGCATTTTTATAAGATAAATTCGTTTGAATTCTACAAAAAATAATGAGGAAATCATTTGAAAGGCTGAGTCTATTCTGTCAACGATGGGATTAGCGCCCTTTTATATATGAAAAAATGGCGCAATCCAAAACTTGATAGAAGCTACAATCTAGTCTATGAAGTGGAATCTTAGAACAGAGAGACCCCATGACTTTAATTGAATTGATCCAAATCCCCGATGAGCGACGAGACCCCCAATGGGAAGCCGATTTTTTTATGCAACTTTCCCAGAGCAATCTTAATTTGGTGTCTGAAGAGGCCAAGGCCGGCCCGGACGGTTGGCCCTACTTGTTAGCGGAGACATCGCCAGATGCCTCAGAGCCCGCACAAAAGATTATTCAGTGGCTCGCTACGCGCGGCCTGGGGCTTGCGATAAACCCCCAAAAAGAATATCCAGACTATGTGTTTACATACGGTATGATTTGGCACTTTAAAGAGACCGGTCTGTTTTTTCGCGCAAGACCTGAGGTTTCTGGCGGATCGTTTAGCTTAGTTCAAGGTGAGCTGCTGCATGCTGGGCCGCCCTCCTTCGAGTATTTGCCACAATATGTGCGTAATATTCTGAAACAATTTTTTATGGATCAAGGTCTCTTGGGCGTGAAGATCTTAGTTATGAGCGCGGATAGAATAAATTATGATTTGGCATTTTCGCTAGAGTCATTAGGAAATCCTCCGACCTCAGAACATCAGGGGATTGCAGAAGCGATCAGCTGGTTTTTGCCCCCTCACTACTCTATTGCTCTAGTGAGCGAAAAAGGCCTGCCAGCTTTTGTAAACCTTTAAAAACTACTTCAATACTATTCCAATTCTCCTGGCGCGGGCAGAAGATCCATCAGACACTCCCGCCAATATTCCGGGGAGTCTTCACTATAATCGATAGCAAGGTGAAAGCCCTTTTTTCCGAGAAGCTGAGTTCGAGCAATAGTGCCTGAAATTTCAAGATTCATATCTGCTAGGTGCATAAAAATACTTTCGCCGATAAGTGAGTCTAAGCTTAATGTCTTTCTTAATGCTGGCGGCAGGATGTCGTCGCGTTTTACTAGAATGAGGAGCCCCGTTGCAGAGGCCTCAATAATTTCGCAATTTTTTGCAATCCGAGTAAAATCTGATAATGATGTCAGGTATGACACATTTATCGGAGAAGTTTCTTTTCGAGGAGCGACTCGTCTGTTTGATTTTGTTTTAACTTTAGTGGCCTTCATCGCACACCTTTCTCTAGCTAAGTTTCATTCACACTAGACTCATCGGTAGGACTCGACCAAAGTTTAATGGTCTAGTTAGAAAAAACAGAGATCACACCAAGCGTTAAGTGTCGTGAATCTCAAGATGAGACGTAAAATTTAAAAAAAATAAATCGCGCAGATGTGAGAATCAGATATCCAAGTAATGCCATGGCCCTTGGTTGCTCCAAAGGAGTTCTCATTAAGCATCTTAAAGTGACCCGAAGGAGTCCATTCGCCTATTTCGATGGTAGAGATTACGGCGGGCTGTGAAAATTCTGACAGCGATTTGTAGGCGGCTTCTTTGGCGGCCCAGAGGTGAGTGAGAGAGGGCGCTGCATGCAATTCTTTTTCGCTTGAGACTCGCAAGATGGTTTTGTGTTGAGCTCGGTCCTTGAGTTCGAGATCAAAGCCAACGGGCCTGTTGCTCAGGGCAAATCCACCGAGGTTCCGCGCATGCGATACGGAAGTATAAATTTTTTCTCCTGATCGACTTGCGAGATTATTTTCGATAGTGACTCGAATTTTGGCTCGGTAGTCCGGATCAAGGCTTCCGCCTTCGGGGCTGAGATAGGTTTCAATCCAGACTGAGTCTGTGTTTTGAAATGAAGGTATGGCTATCTTTTTAAACATGAAATTCGGCAGGCCAAGAAACGGGTTTTCCGCTTGTGATATCCATCATTCGGTCCAAAGAGACTTGGGCTTGCCGGCGCAAACTCTCGTTCATGCGAACCTGAGGCTCAAGGGTTTCTAGGGCCAGTTTAATCTTTTCCAGAGAGTTCATTTTCATATAAGGGCAGTTATTGCAGGAGCAACCGCTGTCCAAAACGGGCGCTTGGATTAATATAGCGTCGGGCCGCACCTTTTGCATTTGATGAAAAATACCTGTCTCGGTGGCTACAATAAATTTTTTATGAGGATTTTTTTGCACTTCTTCGAGAAGGCGAGAGGTAGAGCCAATAACATCTGCGTAGTTCAGCACAGCCTCATCGCATTCGGGGTGGGCAATTACAATAGCGTCCGGATGTTCTAGTTTTAGCTCGTAGAGTTTGCGCGCATTAAAGAGGACATGAACTTCGCAGGCCCCCGGCCAGAGTTCCATTTTCCTATTCAGCTTTTTGGATAGCCAGCGCCCCAAATGTTGGTCCGGACCAAATAAAATTTTTCGATCCTGAGGAATGGACTTAATAATTTGTTCGGCATTGCTCGAGGTAATGATCACGTCTGAAATAGCTTTTACTTCGGCACTCGAGTTGATATAGGTGACGGAGATCCCATCGGGATTTTGCTTTCGCCACTCAAGATACTTTTCATACGGAGCTCCCTTGACCAAAGAACAACTGGCTTCGAGATCCGGTACCAAAACAGTCTTTTCGGGATTTAAAATCTTTACGCTTTCTGCCATAAATACGACCCCGGCAAGAAGAATCACTTTTTGCTGAAGCTTCTGACCCATTTTTGCCAAATAGAAGCTGTCACCAACATAGTCAGCAATGTCTTGAATATCCCCATCTTCGTAATAGTGAGCGAGGATAACAGCATCTTTTTCTTTTTTGAGGCGTTGAATGTCTGCAGCAATGTCGTAAGTCATGGGTGGCTCCTCACATCTCTTTAGATGTTCGTGCCACCTTTTAACATATTCAGAATAGACTTAGAAACCATTTTAAAGGCCTCATCGACGCCCTTGCCTTCGGCGGCAGAGCCTTCGACTTCGGGTGCATTGTAGCGATTGAGGGCCATTCTTAACTCCGCCAGGGACGCGGCATTTGGCAAATCGCGCTTGTTATATTGCATAATAAGCGGAATTTCTCGAATGTCATACCCTTGTTGCTCGAGATTGCGCTCAAGATTTTTAAGGGCCTCGATATTTTCGTCCATCCGCTCAACCTGTGAGTCGGCAACAAAGATAATTCCATCGACACCTTTTAAGATCAGTTTGCGAGAGGCATCATAAACAACCTGGCCCGGAACGCTGTAGAGGTGAAAGCGGACATTAAAGCCATGAACATCGCCGACATTCATCGGTAAAAAATCAAAAAACAGGGTGCGCTCGATGTCTGAATCTACAGCAACGAGTTTGGTACGTTGGTCGCTCGCATGCCGCTGATATATCCACTGTATATTGGTGGTTTTACCGCCCAAAGAGGGACCGTAATAGACGATCTTGCAGTGAATTTCTTTGGCACTGGGATTTACATGCGACATGGTATTAAAGCTCCACACGGTTTTCGAGGGCTTGCCCCATGGTTCTATCATCTATGAATTCAATATCGCTGCCAATAGGAACCCCGTGGGCCAAACGGCTTAGTCGGACCCCTTTGCCTTGCAGAGTTTTGGCCAGGTACAAAATCGTCGTGTCGCCCTCAAGATCCGCGTCCAAAGCAAGGATGACTTCTTTGATTTTTGGCCCTTCGGAGTTTAGCCCCGCGTCAATTCGGGCGATAAGCTCTTTAATTTTCAAATCCTGGGCTCCAATTCCATCAAGGGGAGAAATCACGCCGTGAAGAACATGATAGCGCCCACGGAAGGCGCCAGAGGATTCGACTTTCATGATATCTGAGGGCTCTTCGACGACGCAGAGAGATTCATCTGAGCGATGAACATCGCGGCAGAATTTACATTCATGAGTATCGGTATAGTTGAAGCATTTTACGCAGGTATGAACTTCTGCTCGCACGCGAACTAGAGAGTTGCTGAGGCGCTCAGCGTAGTCATCCTTTGAGCGAAGAATGTGATACGCGAGGCGCTGCGCTGTCTTGGGGCCAATGCCCGGCAGACGACTGAGCTCGTGAACTAACTTTTCGAGAGCAGAAATATTCAGCATAGGTTTAGAATAGACCAGGAACGTTCATGCCGCCAGTGATCTTTTCCATCTCTTTCTGAGAGGTCTCGCGAGCGACTTTGACGGCCTCGTTAGTTGCCGTGAGGATCAGATCCTGAAGCATTTCAACATCGCCAGACTTCATAACGTCGTTGTTGATGGTTAGAGACATCATTTTGTATTCGCCATTAACCTTGACGGTCACGGCACCGCCACCAGAAGAGGCTTGGTATTCATTTTTTGCCAACTCATCTTGAGCTTTCTTCATGCGAGTTTGCATTTGGTTGGCTTGCTTCATAAGTTGGGCCATTCCGCCGGAAAAACCTTTCATGTTTACCTCCTGCCTTTATCGGCAATTTCTGTGACGGCTTTGATTTGGCTTTTAAAAACCTGCTGTGCCGTCTTAACCATAGGGTTTTCTTCGATCTGTCGGCGAAGCTCCTCCTCAGCGTGCTGATGTTTTTTCTGCATCAACGAGTGTGCGGATTCGCCTTCGAGCGATTCTTTGCCCCCTTGGACCTGAAAAGAATAACCAGCCCCCCAGAATGAATCAATAAATCCTTGTAGCTTAGCGCGGATGCTAGAATCGTTCATTTGGTCTTTTAAAAAAGACAGTTTAGGTGAAACCCCTAGGCTGAGGACAGCGCCTTCCTCTTTAACGAAAAGAAGATTTTCGATTTTGGCAGCAAATAGGGCTTCGTGTTGACGGATCTTGTCCACAAAGGCCAGCCATTTTTCTTGTGGGGTATCCCCAGTTACGTACTTTGGCTTGGGCGGCTCGGCGGGTTTCTTAATAACGGGAGTGGTGCCGCTTAGCCTGGCACCACCTCTGAGCAAACTTTCTAGATCCGTGATCTGAGGTGCGGCAGCCATGCGGAGTAGTCCCACTTCAAGAACAATGCGGGGATCCTGGGCCCTGGGTATTTCATTGGCACTTTTTAGCGCCATATCAAAAAGCAGGTGAATATCTTCTTCGGAGGGGCTTTTTGCCAGATCCACCAGGCCCTGAAGCTCCGAGTCCGGGAGCTCTAAAATCTGAGACGCGTCTGTACTAGAAACTTTTACCAGTAGCAGGTTGCGAATCATCTCAAGAAGGTCCTGAGAAAAGACATGAGGCTCAAAACCCGAAGTCGCAAGCTTCTCAAGGAGGAGCATAATAGCCTTGGTGTCTCGAGTAACCAAAGCCTGAAGTGCTTCAAACAAAAGACTGCGATTGGTTAAGCCAAGAATTTCGACCACATTTTGACGTGTTAATGGTCCGTTAGCAAAAGTGATGACCTGATCTAGCAGGCTTAAGCTGTCTCGCATAGAGCCATCACCCTGGCGGGCAATCATCCACAAAGCTTCTTCTTCGGCCGCAATATTTTCGCTGAGGCAAATTTTGCGCAGCTGCTCGGTGATTTGTTTAATTGAAATCCGGCGAAAATCATAGCGCTGACAGCGTGACAAAATAGTCTGAGGAATTTTCTGCACCTCAGTTGTCGCGAGAATAAAAATAACATGGGGCGGAGGCTCCTCAAGGGTCTTTAAGAGAGCATTGAAGGCACTGGTCGAGAGCATGTGAACTTCGTCAATGATATAAACTTTGTACTTTCCTCGCGCGGGCATATAGCTGACCGAATCACGAAGGTCGCGGATCGCATCGACGCCATTATTGCTCGCGCCATCAAGTTCCATGACATCGGGACTGCGGCTTTGCGAAATTTCGAGGCAAGATTCGCATTTATCACAGGGAACAAAATCAACGGCGTTCGGACAGCGAAGGGCCTTTGCTAAGATGCGAGCCGAAGAGGTTTTTCCGGTTCCGCGAGGGCCGGTCAAAAGAAGAGCGTGGTGAAGACGGTTATTACGAAGGGCGTTGGTCAGGGTTTGGGTAATATGGCTCTGGCCAACGACATCGTTGAAGGATTGTGGGCGCCATTTACGTGCTATGACCTGATAAGACAAAAAGTTCCCCTCGAGAAAGGCTTAATGTAGCACTAAAAGCAGGATAAAAAAAGTGGCCGAGCACCCCATATCACATAGTCCCTTAAACGCCGTTGCTTCCTTCCGGACCTAGCGGATTCAGTAAGGGCTCTATTGTATGGGACCCGGCCAAGGCTGGTGTATCCCAGCGCGGCCTGTATTTCATGTGATAACGCCATGCGCTTTGAAAAGTTGTGCGTCTAAGATGAGGCCCAGGCAATCTTTTCGAGGGCTTCGACTTCTTCGGCCCAATATCTGAAGGTGTTAAACTCCGGAAAAAGTCGTGGAAAACTGGGGTCTTCCCAGCGCTTTGCAATCCAACCGGCGTAAGAGAGAATTCGGAGCCCGCGCAGCCAGGGCACCCATGCCCATTGGTGATACGGAAACTCACGAAGCTCTTCGTAGCCCGAGATGATTTCATCTTGTTCTCGTTGGCCCTCTTCGCCCTCGCCGCTGAGGAGCATCCAGAAGTCTTGAATCACGGGGCCGGTGCAAAAATCATCGAAGTCGACCAAAAAAAATTGCTGCCCGCTATGAAGCAGGTTTCCTCGGTGGCAATCGCCGTGGATGCGGATGAACTCTTGATGATCTAAGATATTATCCAGCTCAGTCAGAATGACATTCGCAGCCTCGTTGTAGCGATTGCGGACTTCGGGCGAAATCCACTCTTGCAGAAAGTCTAAAGTAGGCCACCCGCCATAGTAACTGGTGTCTAAAACGGGGCGATGACGGGCTTTTCTCCGAGCACCGACATTATGAACTTGGGCCATGAGACGACCCACCTGTTTGAGCTCTTCACCGACAAACTCCTGAGGCATTCGCCCCCGCACCTTCGGAAAGAAGGCCACATACATGCCATCGATTTCGGCGAGGGTTTTGCCA
>JAMIQD010000299.1:0-10701 GCA_035914755.1 Pseudobdellovibrionaceae bacterium
TTTCGTCTTTCACCAGAGCTAGAGCTGCCACCATCACCAAAGTCAAAGCCATCAAAACGGGGACCGCGATCTCTTTTTGGAAGCGCTTCTTCTTGATTAAAGGCGGGACGCTCGCGGCGTTGTCCGAAGCGTTCTTGGTTGTTGCTGCTGGCTACGCGAGGTCGTGGTGCGGCACCAGCCGGCTCAAAACGTTCGCGACGAGGAGGGCGACTGTCTTGCGCTGGTCGGCTATCCCGCTCAGGTCGGCGGTCTCGGCCGCCGCGGTCTCTACGCTCAAAAGATCGAGAGCCTCCACTCAAAGTGCGGCCATCACGATCACCACGTGGATTGCGAGTTTCAAGAGGGGCTCCTCTTAAGAAATCCAAGTCATAATCTTTTTCTGCTAACAATTCGGGATGAAGAGCCGTGATCACTCGCGCCAGTAATTCTGGCGGGGCCGAGTTCAGAAGGCCAGATTCGTCTTTAGCAACCAACTCTTCAAAAATCTGAAGAGCCACTTGAAATTTACGTCCCCCCGTGAAAACACCAGAGAGCTGAGACATAAACTTTTGCATGCGAGTCATAGCTACTTCATCGGCAGAAGGAATTTTACCCTTCTCGAGAGTTTTTCTAGTCACGTTCTGCAAACGACGTAAAGAGCTGACCTGACGAGGATTGATCAAGCTAATGGCAATACCCTCTTTACCAGCTCGGCCTGTTCGGCCAATGCGGTGGATATAGGACTCTACATCCCAGGGTAAAGAGTGATTGATCACATGAGTGAGGTCTTTGACATCAAGGCCGCGGGCAGCAACGTCGGTCGCAACCAAAACTTTGGCTTCGCCAGAGCGGAATTTTTTTAGAGTGATTTCTCGTTCTTTTTGTTGTTTGTCACCATGAAGAGAAGCGACGGCAAAACCTCGCTTTTGCAATTTATCTTCAAGTTCGATCACTTCCATTTTAGTTTGGCAAAAAATAATACCATGGAAGTCATCATGGATTTGTAGAAGACGGCTGATGACTTCATTTTTGTGTTCATCTTTGACGGTGTAATAAACTTGTTTTACCAGGTCGGACGTAGTCTGGTTTTTTGCAACCTCAATGGTTTCAGGAGAGTCTAAATAAGTGTCAGCGACTCTGCGAATATCGCGGCTCATTGTTGCCGAGAACAACCAAGTTCGGCAAGCAGCGCGAGCTGAGGCGCCAGCATTTTCATCTTGATGTGTGTGCTTGAGTATGAACTCAAGATCGTCTTTAAAGCCCATACTGATCATTTCGTCGGCTTCATCAAGAATTAGAGTTTGTACGTCTTTGAGCTGCACGACTTTTTGCTCTAAAAAATCAACCAATCGGCCGGGAGTTGCGACAACAATGTGGGCGCCTTTTTTGACGCCCTCAATTTGAGTTCGGTAACTAGAGCCACCATAGATAGTGACGACGCGAATATTTTTATACTTTCCGAGCTTTTGCAATTGATCTGCGACCTGTAAAGCCAACTCCCGTGTAGGGCTGAGGACCAAGCCCTGAGTGCTTTTTAGGCTGGCATCAATTTTTTCGATAAGGGGAATGCCAAAGGCCGCTGTTTTGCCAGTTCCGGTGGAGGCAAGACCAATAAAGTCTTGAGAGGGCCCAAGAAGAAGGGGCAGGGCCTGCTCTTGAATTGGCGTTGGTTGGGTAAAGCCCATCTCATCCATTGCTTTAATTAAAGGCGCGCTAAGGCCAAAAGCATTAAAAGAGTTCGGCGTTGCCACAGAGGTCGGAGTAGAGGAGTCGGAATTCATGAAGACCTTTCGAAAAGAAAACGCCAATTTAGACTATTTTGCCTTGTTTCGCCTTAAAAAAGTGAAACCTGTATTTTATTCAGCAGCTGTCTTGCTTCTGGGCGGGAAAACCCTTATCTTGGCCAACATGATTCATCTCTCAAATATCACTAAACAATATGGTAGTAAGATTCTCTATAAAAACGCCTCTTTTCAGATCAACGATGGTGAAAAGATTGGCCTTGTTGGACCAAATGGAGCCGGAAAAACAACGGTGTTTCGAATTATCACCGGCGAAGAGGGCTTTGAAGGAACACTGTCTAAATCAGACCGGACCGTGATTGGTTACTTCTCTCAGAACATTGAGGAGATGAAAGGGCGATCAGCACTCGAAGAGGTGAAGTCCGCTGCCGGTAAGCTTCCAGGCCTTTCAGCTCAGCTTAAAGATCTTGAAAAGCGTCTTGAAGACTCTGCGGTTCAGCCTTTGGATGACGACGAAATGACTAAACTTCTAGAGACTTACGGAGAAGTGCAGGCCGAGTTTGAGCGTTTGGGGGGCTATGATCTCGACACCCGTGCTGCTGAAATATTGACGGGTTTAGGAATAGGACCCGATGATTACCACCGTCCGACAGAAAGCTTCAGTGGGGGGTGGAAGATGAGGATCGCCTTGGCGAAAATATTGGCCCTCAATCCCGATGTTTTGTTAATGGATGAGCCGACGAATCATTTGGATTTGGAGTCGATTATTTGGCTTGAAGAGTGGCTCACTCAATTTAAGGGCGCTTTGTTGATGACCAGTCATGATCGGGATTTTATGAATAGACTTGTAACCAAGGTGGTTGAGGTCGCACATAAAACAATCACCACTTATGGCGGCAATTATGACTTCTACGAAAAGGAAAAGGCTATTCGTATTGAGCAGCTGATCGCGGCGGCCAAGCGCCAGGATGATATGCTGGCGAAAGAAGAGGAATTTATCGCCCGTTTTGCGGCAAGGGCTTCTCACGCGGCCCAGGTGCAGTCCCGAGTTAAAAAGCTCGAAAAAATTGATCGTATTGAAATTCCAGAAGAAGAAAAAGCCATTAAGTTTGAATGGCCAGAGCCTCAACGTGGGGGCGATGAGGTGGTTCGATTTGAAGGCCTCACGAAAACCTATCCGCGAGATGATGGACGCGAAAAATTAGTTTTTGCCAATGCCAAAGCCCTCGTCAAGCGCCTTGATCGAGTCGCCGTCGTGGGAGTCAACGGAGCTGGAAAGTCCACACTGCTAAAAATTATCACAGGGCAAACAGAGGCTACGGGTGGGAATATGAGCTTAGGTCCCTCCATTCAGGTGGGTTACTTTAGCCAAAATTCTTTGGACGTACTTGATCCTAATATGACTATTGTCGAAGAGGTTCATTCTCGTATTCCGAATGCCAGCGTGGGTTCTGTGCGAAATCTTTTGGGAGCCTTTAAATTTAGTGGCGAAGAGGCCGACAAAAAAATTGGCATTTTATCGGGCGGAGAGAAGAGCCGAGTGGTGTTAGCGACAATTTTGGCAAAACCCGTAAACTTTTTGGTCTTGGATGAGCCGACGAATCACTTGGATATTATCTCGCGCGAAGTGCTTTTATCGGCGGTAAAAACCTTTCCGGGAACAGTGATGATCGTGAGCCATGATCGCCATTTTTTAAGAGAGATCACGACGCGGGTTTTTGAGCTTGATCAAAATGAGCTTCTTACCTACGACGGTGATTGGGCATATTATCAGTCCAAGAAAAAAGCCTAGAGAATCTGCTTAAGAATTTTCTTAAGCTCTCTCTTGTTTTGCAAGGGAGGCTCCAGTTGATACTCTAAAGACTCGTAGGCCTGTAAGAGGGACTTTAAGGGGGCTTGGAGTTCCGGGCTCTGTAGGCACCAACGCTCAATAAACTGCCTAAGGGTTTCTGAGGCGTGGCGCTCAAGTTTTTTACTTCGAGCCTTTCTTTCTATTTCTTGCAAAAGCCAAGTCCCTAAACGAAGGGGTTTACGGCGAACGAAAGACTTTACAAAAAATACCAAAACAAAAAACCCTAAGAGCCCAAAAATCCAAAGGCCATATTTTTCGACAAGTTCGTTTTGTTTGTTGATATTAAAATCCAACAAGAAGATGACAACCTCATAGTTGAGGCTCTCAAAGGCAAAGGATGTAAAATCTCTCAGCTTTATCCACCAGGCCTCGCGGGACTTTAAAAAATCACCGGCTCGGTTTTTTCCGATCCATTCTTCGGGAAGTTCGGCAAAGAGCCCACCGCCGAGCTCGAGTCTTTCGGGGGCGACGACACTTGTAGGGTCAAGGCGAGTCCATTGATTTTGGTCATTGAGGTACTCAACCCAAGCGTGGGCGTCAGCTTGTGTGAACTTCCAAAACTTTCCATAGGTATTGTATTCGCCGCCCTGATAGCCAGTAACTACATTTGCTGGAACCTCAGCGAGGCGAAGTAGGATTGCGGTCGTTGCCGCAAAGTGTTCACAGTAGCCTTTTTTGTTTTTTAAAAAAAAGGAATCAAGAGTGTCGCTGTCTGGTCCTGGGTTTTTGCTATAAACAAACTGACTGTCTCGAAAGTGATCGAGAATGGCCGTGGCAATCCCTTCGCGGGTTTTTATTTGGGCTTTAAGAGTGTTTGCAAAGGACTTCACGGCAGCGGAGGCCTCTGGAGTTTGAAGTGATGAGGGCACAGCTGAGGCAGTTGGCAGCAAGGAGGCCACCTGCCCCCAATAAACAACTCTATCTCGGATGGGAGCGGCGACTTCAAAATAAGACTCGTTTCTTAGGTGAGAAACAAAACTTTCAGAGTAAAGCAGCTCGGTGGGCTCGAAGGTAAAAAGCCATCTTTTGTTGTGTGGCTCGAGGGTGACCTCATAATCAGGTGAAGAAATTTTTTGAAAGCGTGCTTCGCGTTTTTGCAGAGGAGACTTGGTCCATCGAAGCCCCTCTGAAGTTGTTAAAATCTGCCCTCGCCAATATTGATCCACAGTTTTGGGGCGCAATCGTGGGTTCAGAAACTGCACACGAAAGGCGAGATCCCGCGAGGATTGAATTCGGGAGATACTGCCGGGATTAAGTTCATCAGAAAAACCTGTCTGTCCTTCGGTTCCAGAATTGAACCCACGGAGGCCAAATGGATTTTGCAATCTCGGAAAAAATAAGAATAAAACAAATGCTAAGGGCAGGGCCTTTAAAAACGAAGTTTTGTATTCGAGGTCCTTTCTTTGAGAGGACCAGATTAAATAAAAGCTAGCAAAGGCACCGGCAATGACCGGAAGCTCAATAGAAAATAAAAATAGAGAAGAAATCAAAACAAAGCCGAGTAAAAATAAAAACTTTTGATCACGCAGCGTGCGTTCCTCTAAAAGCTTTAGGCTGGTCAGTAGACAAAGAAACCCAGAGGAGGACTCTTGACTCATGAGCGTTCCATACTTGAGGACAATTCCGATCAAGGCGAGGACAGTCAGAAAGTTTGTGAACCATCTCGAGGGTTTTGCAAATCGCCAGAACTCAATAGCGCTTTTCCATATCACAAACAGCAATGCGACAGTCGGAATCCAGGCCTGAACCTCGCCGCCAATCAGAACGATGCAGATAGTGATACCACTGATAAATCTCCACGGGCTCATCATAGAAGGGACCTCAAACAACGGAGACGATGTTGGGGGCCGCGGTCATAACTTAGGGCGACATTTGGGAGAGTGAGAGCATACTCAAAATTATTTTTATCCGCGATATCAATCCATAAAGCCAGCTGTGATCTTTTTTCAGATTCTTCGGTCTGGGAACAATCCTCCCAGCGCAAATTTATTTTGGTAGTCGTACTTTCTTCGAATTCTTTAACCATCAGTTTTTGGGTTCGTGCAGTGACCTTCCAGTCAATTCGTTGTGGTGAGTCCGTGGTTTGATACTCACGATGACTTTTGAAGTTGTCGAGTTCGTTTGCCTTTTGATCTGGTCCTAAGAAGGCTAAGGGTGAAAACTTGCTGGTTCCACGACGCGGCGGAAAGACACAGAATGATGTTTCACTATAGTGTTTCTTCCAGGAACGGGCAAAGTGAAAAGGAAATTCTGACGAGATTTTAAGCGCGGGCAGAGAATGAATTCCTGGAGATGTTACGTGTAACGGAATTTGAATTTCTTTTCGCTGCTGAGGCTTAACAAGGGTAACAAGCTGTGTTTGATTTTTGAAAGTCTCGATCAGAAGGTCGTAAATATTATGGGGACCAGAATTTCTTAAGCTCAGCAATACAGATCCAACTTCGTCAGCGAAAAAATCTTTGATTTCGATATTGGTGACTTCGAGGTGCTCGGTGTTTTTATTGGTGATAACGAGGCTTTGAATAGCCAGGGAAGACAAAAGAAAACATAAAAAATAGACGGCGTTGTTGGTGCTAGCGAAGGCGATGCCCAGCAAGAGAATGCAGACGCTCCCAAGGGCAACGCCGTAAAGAGTCGGTAAGATATAGGTCTTGCGATGTTTTTCTTGAAATTTACGCAAGCGCGGGGACTTCGCGAAGAAGTTCATGGGCCAGCCCTCGTCCTTTCGCCACACCTTCTTGACCCCCAAGTCGATGGGCTAAGACTTCAATAGCGATTTTCTGTACATCGTCAGGTAAAACATGATCTCTCCCATGTAAAAATGCACAGGAGCGAGAGGCTTTTGCCAGAGCTATGCCCGCGCGGATAGAGAGAGGAGCAAAGCCAGTTCTTTGACGGCTGTATTGTAGGATCGCGCCAATATATTGAGCGACCTTTTCAGAGATATGTGCTTTCGCCGCCAGCCTTTGCATTTCGATGAATTGTGGTGAGTTTATAATCGGAGTCAGATGCTTAACTTTTTCTCGCGCATCAAGGCCTCGAATAATTTTTTGCTCAGCCTCGGGGCCGGCAAAGGACATCTCTAAGCTCATTAAAAACCGATCGAGCTGGCTTTCGGGAAGTGGAGATGTTCCGACCTGAGAACGGGGGTTCTGGGTTGCAATCAGGCAAAATGGTTCGGGGAGTTGGTAGTGATTGCCATCGATGGTGACTTCAGATTCTTCCATCGCCTGCAAGAGAGCGCTCTGCGTGCGGGGGTTGGCGCGATTGAGTTCGTCTGCGAGCACCAGTTGAGCAAAAACGGGTCCCTTATGAAACTTGAATGTTCTGCTTTCAGAATCAAGGACCATGTTGCCGAGAACATCGGCTGGCAATAAATCATTGGTAAATTGAATACGAGAGCTTTGCAGTCCCATCAGTTTGGCTAAAACTTGAACCAGGGTTGTTTTTCCAACTCCGGGGAGATCTTCGATCAGAAGGTGCCCGTGACTTAAAATGCAAATCAGGGCTTTTTCGAGCTCATTATTTTTATCAAGGAGGACTTCGCTTGCTGACGATATTATTTGATGAATGTATTTCTGCATATAGGCAAAAGCCTAACAGAATTTTCATGCAAAGAAAGTCTTATCGTTGAGCGACACGTTTCTGTGACTGCTTTTGTCTGCTCTGTTCGATTGCAAGCAATCGCGTTTCTTCAATAAACTGTTTGCAATCGCTTGGAGTGGCTTTGCAAGATGGAATTTTGCAGATCGCCTCCATTGTTGAAAGGGCTGCATTTTTTCCGAATCCTGCTTTGCGGCCCCTATCTTGTGGGCGATTGACAGCCCAATGGGAATCAAAAGAAAAGATATTTTTGCCGTTGTAGGCAATATCATCTAGCATCGCTAATGTGCAGCGGATACTTCCCTCGGGATTCTTCGAATCTCCGGCTTTGCAGCCACTTGAGTAGCGATTTTCCTTGCCTTTGTGTAGTTGAAAGAGCCCTGCTGCAGTTCCATTTGGAGCGCTGCGAAGCTCATTAGCTGGATTGCACGAGCTTTCAAAGAAGGCGTGCAAGGTACTTTTTAATATAAAGACAGAGTCTTTTTGATCGTCGGTCATTTGCGGAAAATTGGGGCAGAGTCTGAGTAAATCCGGAGTTCCTGCATAGAGATATTTGTACTTGCCGCGATCAAATTCCTGGCTAACAAATTCACCCCATTTTTGGAACTCATCTTCTTTAACAAACTTACTGCAGGCTCTATCAACTCCAACATTCATATCGTTAAGTATTTTTGTAATTTCTTTTCCACCTTGAGTGACTTTCTCAACACCCAGGGCAGTGACAAACTTACGAATATCCTCTGTGGTTAATGACTTAGAATTTTTTCTAGCACAGCTTCCATCAAAACATTCTGGGGAGCGACCTTCTTCGGCGGCTCCTGCTGTTAAATTAAATAGCATTACAAATAACAAGGTGATGTACTTCATGTGGTTACCTCTTATAGAGGACTGAAGCAAACCCAGTGCCGCGAATTTATCATCTCAGAACGAAATTAAGCCAGGTTGGTGTGAGGTGTGTGAACAGCGCGGTAACAAAATTGAGCTGTCTCAAAACGAGACAGGCTTAGCTGGCAGGATCCCTTAAGGCTCGGCTCTTTCCGTCAAGAACTTCGAGAATCACTTTTTGATCATAGGAGTGCAGCTTTTTAGAGGCCTTTTTAAAGAGCTCAGTGTTTTTATCATAGACAGACATTATTAGCTCCGCAGAGTAGGAAGATGGGTCATGTAGAAAAGTCAGCAAGCAGACGCGTTCGAGGCTGTAAGCGATCTCCTCATTCGGAGTTTTGTCTTCGAGATATTTCGCTGCAGTTTCAAGATCATCAAACATTTCGTCGATTTTTAATTTTTCTTTGTTTTTAAGACGTTGAGCATCGCCGGTGATGTCGCTGATTTGATAAGAGTTGAGTTTATTTATAATTTCGTCCGAGGATTTGAACTCGCTAGCGAAAGAATTCACAGAAAATGTGAGTAGAAACAAAAAAAGATATTTAGACATAAATTCAACCTCCCGGTTTTACCATGACGCCGATAAGTTTATAGCCATTGCCAGCGCGGCCACCCAATTCGTTTTGCATGATAGAGGTGGGGGCTTGGTGGTCGCTTACATAGGTTCCCTTTGTCCCCCAATCTGTTTTGATTTCGATATGGCCACCATTGTAACCACCTGCGTAGATGAGAATGGCCCCCTTTGGCGCTATGGCGGGATTGGAAATTGTTTTATCGTGGGGGGGGATTTCGAGTAGATTTTTAAAGCCAACTTTTTTAAGTCTATTTATAGCGTCGCGGGGAGGTCTGTTTACTCGACTACCACCAAGGTACTCTGTAGCGAGGTCTGATTGCTGAAGCGCGAGCTTGACGTGTCGAAGGCAATTTCCTGTGGCAGGCGCAGGGGCGCGCTGTCTGAGGCGTCGCCGGGTATTTTTATCAAGCACCCAGTAAGAGTCGTCGATGGCTGCCTTGATCATTTTTTGCGTTTTCATTGATGTGCTGTACGCGTGGATATCAGCATATTGGGCCCAGAGATTTTCAGCCGGTGAATTAATGATAATCTTGCCCTTGGCGCCGACAGTGACTCTGTCACACGTTATGCAATCTGGCTCTTTGGCATTTTTTCGAGGCTGTTTTGTGGTGGAGGCGTTGAGTGCTTCGAGGTCTCTTTGGTTTTGAGTTTTAGTTTGTCCCTGTTGGCAGGTAATGCATACAGTCCCCTGTGTTTCTGTTTTTGCAGGGATCTTTTTTAATTTTGATCGCGTCAGGCTTTCGCTATGAATCCGTTCGAGTGTTTTTCCAAAAATATCATCCTCTTCTTCGCCAAAAGCACTGAGCGAAGCGCTGATGCTAAAGAATAGAACTATTAAGGTCGAATAAAAATAGAGACGCCTTGGCAAGGTGATGCTCCTTATTTTACGGATCGGCGTCTCCTACTTTAGGCACGAGTCTAGAACTGAGGCCAGGCTGGATGTTCATCGTGCTCTTAGTATAGTTTGGCAAGCTCCATGGAGTATTTCCCGGGAGCATAATTGAGCATGCGACTTTTGTGGAGCTCTAGGTACTGGCTTTCTTTGTTCGCCTGGGAGGCGAAGGGGTAGATTGCGATTCCTCCCCGGGGAGTAAATTCGCCGATCACCTCGATGTATTTGGGTTTCATGGCCTGCGCCAAATCATCGCAAATCGTCTGAATGCAGTCCTCGTGGAAGTCGCCATGATTGCGGAAGCTAAAAAGATAAAGTTTTAAAGACTTTGATTCGACCATTTTTTTGTCAGCGATGTAATTAATAAAAACCTTGGCAAAATCTGGCTGCCCTGTCTTGGGGCACAACGAGGTGAATTCCGTGCAAATAAAAGAGGTCCAAGCCACCTTGCTCGGGTTTTTATTGTCAAAGACCTCAAGAATATCCGGAGAATAAGTGGCAGGATAGTTCGTGGTCTTTGAACCGAGTTGAAAGTTTTTAAGTTCTTTATCTCTGCTTTTTGTCTTTTTGATCATGACTTGTTCTTACAGGCGGGGAGTGTTTTGGTCAATGATTATTGCCGGGCAGGAGTTTTCGTGCTTTGATTCATCTTAATGATCAAAGATAAAAAAATAATTTCGTGGGCTCTCTATGATTGGGCGAACAGTGTTTTTTCTACGACAGTGATGGCGGGGTTTTTTCCTCTTTTCTTTCAAAAGTTTTGGAGTGTAGGGACAGATTCGACGCTTACCACAGCGAGGCTAGGGACTGTGATTTCTCTCTCGAGCCTTTTGATTGCCTTAGCGAGCCCACTGATGGGAGCTATTGCTGACATTCGAGGCTGGAAAAAAGAATTCTGTTTTTGGTTTATGTTGCTGGGAGCCCTTTCCTGTGGATGGATGGCTTTTATCGATCGGGGAGAATGGGTTTTTGCGGTGATTTCGTATGGAGTGGCTCTGTTTGCTTTTGGGATGAGCGCTGGGCTTAACGATGCCCAGCTTCCTCACATCGCCGAAAGACGGCAAATGGATCGGGCTTCTTCTCACGGTTACTCCTTGGGCTATTTGTGGGGAGGACTGTTGTTTACTGTCAATGTTTTGATGTATTTATTTCCCTCCAGTTTCGGCCTTTCATC
>JAMIQD010000300.1:0-13613 GCA_035914755.1 Pseudobdellovibrionaceae bacterium
TGTATCCGACACTGGTTTGTCGAAATTAACCTCCAGCGATGCCGAGTCGTCTTGCAAGGATTTTATATATCGTACGTACGTAGTGGTATTATTTTTTCGGCCCCAGTCCGGAATTCTAATCGAGGTATATAGATACTGACGACCAGGAAGCTCTAGGCCTGGCCGACTCAGCCGCGAAAAATTATTGGGCAGATTTGCAGTGACTGTTGTGATCGCCGATATTGCGTTTTTTAGTTCGTCCGCATTGTAACCAATGTCGTTATAAATATACTCTAACCGGAAGTCCCAGCGGGATTCTAATCGCGCCCCGACGACAGCCATATTAAATACCTTGTCGCTTTGCTCGGGCGCCATTGTTAGGTCATAAGCCCCAACCCCGTTAAGCTGCGGCTGATAGTAGACTGCGCCGCGAGTTTGTCTTGCGTCAACATAGACAGAAAAAATGTCCGTTATCATGGTGTTGAAATATTCTCCAACGAAAACATGACCGCGCTCAATCGAGCCAAAGCTAATCCCCGTATAGTTGAATGAGTTTGAAAAAGCCTTTTCGATCTTAACAAGATGCTTGACGATAAAGCCTTCATCCGCGATCCAATTCGGCTCGTTATTATTTAAAACCTCTGAAAGATATATAAAATTAACCTTATGGGCTAGATACGCGTTAGCTTTGAAAAGCACCTTCCCTTTTTGCTTAAATAAGAACGACTTCGAATCGGGTGTCATGTGAAATATCGGATTTGATGGCCCAATCGTTTCGGCGGGTCCCCACTGATAGCTTAGCAATCCAAAAGACAAAAAAAGATTTCTGTTTGGTCGCCACTCCGCGAAAAAGTCAGAGAGATCAGGCTTGCCCACCGTACTCTTTGACCGCTCCTCTGTGTCTCCAAAAGTGGTCTCCTTGTAATCCAAAAGATAACGTGGCCTAACTACAACCCGAAAAAATCCCTTGTAGTCGAGGGCGAGCTGGGCCCGCATATCGGCAAGAAGCTTCTTGTTCGGAAGCATCAAAATTCTGTTCGCAGGATTGACTGGGGAGTCCTCTATGAGGGCCGCGGCGCCGGCACTAAAAAATTCAATTTGTGAATTAAATGTCCAACCAGCGTCTGCAGCAGTCGCTGATAATGAAAAAATTAAAATGCAAAAAAACACATATTTAAACATAGACTAAGTTTTGTGCTACTGATTGCCTCGTTGCCGCTCGAGAGACAATAATTGCAACGACAATTGTTAAACTAGTTAAGAGTATAAAACTCATCACGTACTGAATGGGATTTATTTCTACTGTTAACAGCATTGGCTGCGAGGCAACTCCCGCTTCATATGGAATTTTTAAATAGTTTATTCCAAACGATAAGGCAAGCGAAGCCACTGTCCCCAAAAAGGTTCCGAAAAGCGCAAGAAAAAGAGCCTCGGCAGAAAACAGGAGGAGGATTTGACTTCTCACATACCCCAAGCTTCGAAGCGTTCCAATTTCGCGCGTTCTTTCTTTAATAATTTTTACCATCATATTTAAAATTGATAGGCATGAAATTGTTAGGACAATGGACATAACAAATAGCTTAAACATCTTAAGAAGGTTCATGGTCTTATGATATATCTCCGAAATTGGGTGTTCGTACCAATGATAGACCTTCATTTGTGGAATTTCTGGTTTAATTTTTTTCTCGAATGCACTTACAACTCTTGCACCCTCGGCTGCGTCCCGAAGAAGTACTGTATAAAAGCTGACTTTTCTCGTGTTTAATAGCCTCTGCGCCACACTCAGCGTTGTTTGAATATAGATGTTATTAAGCTCTTTATAGCCGGCGCCGACCATTCCTATAACCTTTAAATCTATTGCGTTTATCTGTCCTGTTTCTGTAAGAAGACTCATCTGCACCGTGGGATTTAAGCATGTAAACGGTCGGTTAACTGGTGGGTAGCCCTCCATCCCAAGGGGGAGCACCTCTGTCTTCACTGGAACACAGCCCAGTATTTTGCCAAGACCGGGAGCGAGCAGAACCGCCTGTTCAGAACTCTCTTCTTGCAGGGGAACACCGTACAGAGCGTTCCAACTCCAGCTAGGCCCACGCGTGAGCTCGCCGGCCTTAGGCTCATACGCAAGGCCAGAAAATATAGCGCTCGTCTTTGGGTTCGAAGCAAGTCCATCAAGCCTAAGAAACTTAACAGACGACGCCACGAGCGCTTCGTTCTCTTTAAGGAACTGGTCGATTTTCTCTTGCTGTGTCTCCGTTAAGTAGAACTTAAATGGGTTCGTTTTGGCTTCAACGCCAGCCAGCCCTTCGTGTTCAATTATTAAATCTCCGTGCATGCTTTCATTACGTATGCCAACTACAAACAGATTTGAAATGTATGACATGTAACCACCAAAAAGCACCTGAGTAACCAGGGCGGCAGAAATGGTAAGTATCGCTGCGAGACTATGTCTCCAATTTTTTCTTACATTTCTAAAGGCCATTATAACGAGGCTTCTCATTGCGTTAGACTATTCACCAGAAAAATACTGTCTGGAGCATTTTCGTTTTTTGGATTTTTATAAGTCATAATGCTTTTGTTCTCTGCCCTCTTTGCATCAACAATAATCATTTGGCTAACAAACGGGATAGCTTTTCCGTCTCGTTTGATTTTATTTTTGTATTCAAAGTTGGCTCTTTTAAAAACATCGCCCTGCAAAGTTAAAAACTCTGCCTTTATCGCAAGCTTGCTCTTGCTGGAAATCCAGTAGCGAATTTGATCGTACGTCATGCTATTCGACTTAGCTTTTAGCATAAGAACATAAATTTTATCTCCACCCATATCCACTGTCTTTTCGAGTGTTGCAGCGTAGTCCCTCGAGTAATTAGTGCTAGCAATGTCTCCATTAGAGGCTTGGCCTGAGAACTTTTGTCGGGCAGATATAGAGACCGGCTTTTTTAATGATGGCTTGTAAAACCACATGTTGCGGTCATTAAACAAGTAAACTTCGCCCTTATTGCGAGCCGGAGCCAGGGCCTCGACATAGGCGTCAAGCCCTTTTGATTTCACACGAAAAGATCTGTTTGCCGTCTCGCCATCTTCGAAAGTTTGGACGAACACTTCCCACGACAGCCCCCGATTTGCTCCGCCGCGATTTTGATCAGAGGCGTTTAAAAGGTCAGTTGCCAGGTCGGCCCTTGCAGTAACAGATATTAATATGCTCATTAAAAAAAATTTGACGGCCGTCATCTTAAGCTCCTGCATCGATAAGTAGATCAATGATTTTTATTTTTGTTTTTCGATAGACTGTTAAAAAAGAGGTGCCGTAGCTTATGGCTAAAAATAACAGCGTGAGATATCCGCAGATCTCAACATTTGGCCTGAGCCAAAGCTTAACGGATCCTGCGGTTCCTGGTGGAAATACCCTAAGGTCGAGATGATCAACAAAGGCTGCGACGACGAGTGACAGCGCCGCCCCCGCAGCAGTTGAGACAATGGTAAGCAACAGCGCCTCTTTCGCGAAAAGGCCCGTAACCGCCCTTGGTGTAAACCCAAGCGCCCGGAGTGTGCCAATTTCTTTTGTTCTCTCTATAATCCCCATCGTCATTGAGTTTACGACTGATAAAGCAACCGCGCCCAGAATAAGAAGTGTAAAGCTACCTCCCATAACAAATAGAAACCCCATGGTTTCGAGATAAAAGGAGCCGACGGCCTCGTCATTGTATGCGTATACATCAATTTGCCAGTTGTTTTTTTTGAAACTTTGCTTAAGGTCTTTTAACATCTCCGCGAGAACGGCCTCGTCTTTTAAAAAAACTGAGATGGCTGTGATCCCATCAGTAGAAAGCAAATCCTGAATAACGCTGATTGGCGCTTGAACACTTAAATTATCTAGAAATGCCATTCCGGTGGTATGCGAAAGACGAATGTTGGCATTAACAGCATTAAGGTCACCAAAAAAATTTTTGGCGGCAAGCTGAACGCTTCTCTGCTCGTCAGTAAGCTTATTGAAAGGCGGAACATGTCCAATCATTTCGCCAAGGCTCTTCGTAATTGAAATGCCGCTAGGGTCGAATGAAACCACTGACTTAAAGTCTGCTCCGCCATTGTCAGAAGCAAGCTCGGGTGTCCACTTTCTCACTGCTGCGTGTTTTTTGATAACGTGGTCAGCTTCAGGGTCAATTCCTGTGGCCATAAAGGGAACTGACTTTTCGCCACTTGAAATCAAACCCATTCCCGTAATTACACTCGCCGTAAACTCAATATCGTTTTTCCATGGCTTGAGTGCTGCGTAAACATGGTCCTGATCTTCGCTCATAAGTGCGTATAGCGCCGGGCGAGAAAAAAAATTCTCAACCGCATTCTTCTTATAAAAAGACAGATGTCCATTCTGTTTTATATAAATTGTGTTCGTCTTAAGTATCGAATCAACACAGTCGATATATCCGCTTAAAAGCACTAGGCCTGCAAATCCGACTGTCGTTGCTATCATTGTTGCCAGGCTTCGCCGCTTATTGCGCAAAATGTTCTTAGCGGCAATTCGCCAGCTTAGATCAATCATTCCTCGATTATCCCATCTTTGATTCGAACCGTGCGCTCTACGCGGCCCATCAGCTTTTCATCATGAGAGCAAAATAAGCAGGTAACTGAATGTTTTAAATTTAACTCGTGCAGCAAATCAATAATCATATGTGCCGTTTTTGAGTCTAAGTTTGCCGTGGGCTCGTCCGCGAGGATTAGTTGGGGGTCTGTCACGATAGCCCGAGCAATGGCAACTCGTTGTCGCTGCCCTCCAGACAACTTGTCTGGAAGAGACTTATGAAAGCTTTCTAGCCCGACGTCCTTAAGGGCCTTTCTTACTTTTTCACTGCGCTCAGCGACAGACATTTCTTTTCGAATCATTAAAGGCAGCTCGACGTTTTCAAAAACATTTAAAACTGGAATTAGATTAAAGCTTTGAAAAATAAAACCAATCTTATGGTTACGCAGATCGCTTTTTTCGTCGTCACTCAACTGCGTTACATCAACATCGTCGATAAGAATTTTTCCAGAATCTGGTTGATCAAGACATCCAACCAAATTTAGCAGCGTACTTTTTCCTGCGCCAGAAGCTCCGATGAGGGCGATAAACTCACCCCTTTTTAAAGAAAAGCTTAAACCACTCAAGGCATTCACGGTTGTCTCGCCCAACATATAGCTTTTGTGTACATTTTCGAGCTTTACAATGGACTTATCCGCGCTGCGTTTGGACGCTTCATTCATTTCAATTTGTCCCCGGCCTTGGCGCCTAGGTTATTGTTGCTCGCTCGGGCTAATTCTTTCGGCGATGCGGTCTCCAAAAGTGTCGATTAGGAGCGACAAGTGCTTGTTGTTAGGTTGTTTTTAAAGAGACTAAATGTCAAAGAATAAGGCCCACTGGGGCCGCGCGTCTGGAGTAGACTTCATAACTTAAATATTTGGAAGCACAGGGCGTTTTCAACAAGGCAACTCTGTTCTCGGCCAGGATTCGGTTCTCGGCGTTCTCGCAAAGTCTCTAAAAGCCCGCCAGAATTCCGATTCCAAACAAAATAAACAGCGCACTTGCAATTCTATGCACCATTCTCATAGGCACTTTTTCAGTAAACTTATGGCCGAATAAAACAGCAAGCCCATCAGCCACTAGCATTCCCACTGTAGTTCCCACGGCAACCATCACTGGAGCCGCAAATTTTGCTCCGAGTGCAACTGTTGCGAGCTGAGTTTTATCACCCATTTCTGCAAAAAAGAAAGCAACCGTCGTTGTTAAGAAGGGGCCCCAGCCATGCTTGTCCTCATAGCCCTCATCTTTGTCCGGCATTAACATCCACAAACCAAAACCGATGAACGTTGCTGCCAAGGCCCACTTCAATATCTCAGCAGAGATGTAGTCGCTAATAACTGTGCCGACGTAGCTTGCAAGCGCATGATTCAATATTGTTGCTACCAAGATTCCCATCATAATGGGAGCTGGCTTGCGAAATCGTGCCGCGAGCACAAGCGCGAGAAGCTGGGTTTTGTCACCCATCTCACTTACAAAAACTAAAAGAAACGACTTGATTATTGCTTCCACGAAGACCCTCTCTTGTTTCGCCTTGAAGTCGAGTCGACTACTCCCGTTAATCGTGTAGGGCCGTCGAACATCGCTAATTCGTTTCCGGAAAATTGAATTTGGAAATTAGTACGGAGATTCAAGAGCTTGCTTGGTTCGACCTTTAGAAGTTGGCGGAGAGCGAGGGATTCGAACCCTCGAGCCCCGCGAAGGGCTGCCAGTTTTCAAGACTGGTGTATTCAACCGCTCTACCAGCTCTCCGTCGACCGTTTTATGGGTTTTGACGAGGGGATTCAAGCAGTTGTTGCGGTAACGCGGCGTTTATTTTCGGATCTCTTTGCGTCCGCCCATATACTGCTGAAGAGCTTTCGGAATAAAGATGCTCCCATCCTCCTGTTGATAGTTTTCAAAAATTGCTATCAGTGTTCTGCCCACCGCCAAACCGGAGCCGTTAAGGGTGTGCAAAAACTGCGGCTTGCCCCCCGCTGCACGAAAGCGAATATTCGCTCTGCGAGCTTGAAAGTCCTCGAAGTTTGAGCACGAGCTGATTTCGCGGTAGGCATTTTGACCCGGCAACCAGACGTCAAGATCGTAAGTCTTCGCAGAGCCAAAACCCATATCCGCCGTGCAAAGAAGCATCCGGCGAAACGGAAGCTCCAAGTCCATCAACACTTGCTCAGCATGAGAGGTAAGAGCCTCATGCGTTTCGTGAGACTTGTCCGGATGACAGAAGGTCATCAGCTCTACTTTATCAAACTGATGCTGACGAATCAGACCCTTTGTGTCGCGGCCAGCACTGCCTGCTTCTGAACGAAAACACGGAGAGTAGGCACAAAAGTTTTTGGGCAAATCAGACTCGTTCAGAATTTCATTATTATAATAATTGGTCACCGGAACTTCAGCTGTCGGAATCAAATAATAATCCGTGTTCTCAAGATGAAAAACGTCCTCTTTAAATTTCGGAAACTGGCCCGTTCCAAGCAAGCTATTGCTGTTCACAATAAATGGAGGAATCATCTCTGTATAACCATGCTTTTGAGAGTGAAGATCCATCATAAATTGAATCAACGCCCTCTCCATCTGAGCGGCAGCGCCCTTCAAAAAAGCAAAGCGGGTCCCTGTGGTTTTGCCTGCTCTCTCGAAATCTATAACGTCTAGGGCTTCTCCAAGCTCCCAATGCTCTTTCGCTTTGTAGGTGAATTTTTTTGCCTCGCCGACGACCTTGATTTGTTTATTGTCTTTTTCAGAAGCCCCGACTGGTACAGATGCGTGCGGCTTGTTCGGCATCGTGAGGGCAACGTTTAGAACCTGCTGGTCGATATCGGCCGCCTTTAACTCAAGCTCCTTAACCGCGCCTTTCAGCTTTTCCACCTCGGCCATAAGAGCAGAGGTGTCTCCGCCTTCGCGTTTCATTTTTCCGATTTCGCCGCTAAGTTTATTCTGTTTGGCTTTTTCAGATTCTGCCTGAGTGATCATCTCTTTACGCTTTTTATTAAGATCTATAATTTGTTCAAGAACGCTCGGGGCAGCCCCGCGATTGATCAAACCTTGCCTGTAATCGTCAAAATAAGAGTTTCCGCTCTCGCTCTTTTTTTCGAGAAGTTTTATGTCAATCATAGCTTGTCCTTTCTGTTTACGGCGCGACGAGAATATACATGCGAAGAAGCATTGCCACAAGAATCAGAATTAAATCAAAAATTAAAATCTTTCCAAGGCTCCAGCTCGAAGTTGTCTTAATAACAAGACCCAGCACAACCACCATCACAAAAAGCAACGAAAAGGTGCCGTAACCAACAAGCTCCTGGCCGATCAAAGCCAAGGTCAGCCCCAACATAAATCCCGTAAGCACGCGCGCAATCAGATTCAACAAAGACACCGACGAATTCTTTACGCCTTCTTGCATATTTGTCGATAAGCCCTTCATTTTGTCCGAGATGCTCATACCTTGTCCTTTCTAGTTCCCAATTTGATTGATCCGAGCTTCAACTTCGCCACGATCTGGTGCGTTTGGCGACAGTCCTAAATACTTATTATAAGATTGCACCGCCGCCCGAATGTCACCCTTGATCTCATAAATCGCCCCTTGCTCTTTGTAAATATCAGCGTACCCAGATTCGCGAGAAGAGGCCATCGTCAATAAATCCTGGGCCACATCGATAGAGCCAGACTGTCGATAACACTGGGCGGCTTTAACATAGATATCGGCGCCAGGCGAGCGAAGCTTCATCGCAGAAGAGTATTCGGCGGCACACTCAGAATATTGCCTTTTCGCAGCATAGATTTCGGCGGCAAGCTGATAACTGTCTGCCAAGTTTGGATTGTCTTGTTTTTCTCGTTTTATTGCCTCGAGAGCGACGTTAAAATTCCCCAACAGTGCTGCTGCCTTGCCAATATAATAATTCGCGCGAGGAAAATACGGATTTATACTTTGTACTCGTTTAAACTGTTTAATCGCCAGCTCTTGATCTCCAGGCTTGCCGCTTTCTAAATAGAGTCGGCCCGCCTGAAAAAGCGCCTCGCCATCAGATGGATCGAGAACCGCCGCCGACAAAAATGCTTTGAGGGCCTGGTCGGTAAGCCCCATTGCCTTGTATGATTCGCCAAGGCCAATCAAAGCTTTTTTGTTTTTAGAATCAGCTTCAGAAACTTGTACGTAATACTCCATCGCCTGCTTATAACGCTCTTCGCTTCGATAGATTTCAGCGAGCGCAATTCTGTAGTCGAGCGAGTACGAATACTTTTTGATCAACTCATTCATATAGTTGATTCCAGAATCAACGCCGTTAATTTGAGCCAACACTTTCGCGTATGTAATCTGCGCATCGGAACTCGTGGCATCAAGCTCAACTGCCTTGGTCGCATAGCGAAGAGCGTCTCTCTGGTAGGACTCGCGGGCTTCGGCCTCTTTTTTGCCGATGGCAACGGTTGTTGTGTAAAGGCTGGCGCTCGCCTTTGCGAGAAGGGTGTAGGTTTCAATATCAGCGTCGTAGGCGCGCAATGCTTTTTGAGCAAAATTCACGGCCCCCTGCATGTTATTTCGTCGAAACTCAATAAGAGCCATTCCGCGCAGCACTTCATAATTGTTCGGCGAAACTCTTGCCGCATTAGCAAGAGCCATCGTCGCACCCGAAAAGTTATACCTCTGAGACATGTAGTCCGCCTGAAGCACATAAGCTGTGATTAGTTTCGGCTCTGCTTTTATAGCTTTTGTTAACCACTCGATCGACTCATAGGTCTGATTTAGTACCCACAGACACTTCGCTGCTTTTACCGCCGCCATGCCATTGCCGCGATCGAGCTCAAAAGCCGCCTTGTACTCCGCCTGCGCGGCAAGACAATCGCCTGATCTCGCGTATTGATCTCCAACAAACATCATCTCGCTATTGCCTTTTTTTCCTTCAACCTTGTCGCTTCCACCAAGTCGAACGACCAACTGCTTATAGTGAGGGTTGTTTGGGCTTAGAGAGTAGGCTTTCTGGGCCATAGACAAGGCAGAGCTTTTTTCGTCCTTGGTTAAAAAAAGTTCTGCGAGAACATAGGCGCCTTCAGCTTCTAATGATCTCGATACACGACTTCGAGAGTCCATCGCGGACTTCAAAAGTTTAAAGGCGTTTTCGCCGTTTTTGAACGCCCTTTCTTCAAGAATTCCCAACTGGATTTTCGCCTCTCGGTGTCCTGGATTTTTTTGCAGAACCGCACGAAAAAACTGTGCCGCTTCGGGACTTTTGTTTTGAGCTGAGGCAACGGCCCCGAGAGTTACCCCGGTCCGAAGCCAGGACTCCCATAGCTGTGCTGCTTTTTGATAATACTGAAAAGCGTCCGCATAATTTTTGTCCGCCTCTAGAAGCTCCCCCTTAAAGAAATAAAGAATGGGCAAAAGGGTCGTGCGCCCCGCGTTCTCAAGAGCAGACTCCACTACGCCTCGAGCTTCTTTGTAGTGACCAGCGGCTTGCAGGTTTACAACCTCACAAGTGCTTCCGTAAGGACCAACAGAATCCATTGACCTCGTCGACTGCGTCACGCTCGAAATTGTTCTTATGTCGCTCGCATCTTGTTTTGCATACGGCCACAGCTGTTTGTACACTAAGCACAACAAGCCACGCACCTCGAGGTTTGAAGGGGCTCCTTCGACGATTGAAACCAGATTATTTTGCGCTTCGAGATAAGACTCTATCGTGTCTGCCTCAATGGCGTGAACCGCCACAGATAGCTTTTGCTTAACTTGACTGTCGCTCATGGTCGCGGAGCCCTTGCTTGGCGCTATCAAGCTAATTTTATCTCCTTCAGCCTCGCTGCTCGACATCAGCGTATACAAGGCGAGCAGCACGGCTGCTGCGACCAGAATCAAAGGTATTTTTGCTGTTTTTATAAACTCTTGCTTTCGTACTTGCGCAATATTTTTTAAATCGATCACCGATTCTGAGGGGGAAGTGATGGGTTTCCTTGCCGCCACGGTCGCATGGGCCTTCGGAGCGGGGGTCACCTTCTGCGATGAGCGCTCAAGAGTTGGCCCCTGTGTTTGGTTTGGATTTCTTAAATGATGAGGGATCGATCCAATCTCGGTCTCTTCGTCGCTTTGGCTTTTTGTGGAGGACACATCCTCGACAAATCCCTCGAGAGCTTCGATAAGCTTGTCATAAAACTGCGGCTCCTGAGAAAGGGCGGTCCATTGCCCTCCGGGATAACGAGAAACCATCTCTGTTCCAGAAAAAACCCCTTCGCCTATCAAGCGTAACAGCGAGTCCGTACTGTACGGTCCCCTCACTTGCCCGGCTCCGGTTTTGATAATCCAAAGAATTTCATTTTCTGACATAGATATCTGATTATATTGTGCATTTTGCGGATCGGATAGATTCTGTTATCTCGCGTGTCTAGGTCGCGACAAAGGTCCTTGGCAAACAAGACAATGGTCCCAGTTTGGAATCACTAAAACCCATTATGGAATTACCTAAACCAGCAAATTACAACAAATAGGCACCTCAAATTAAATTTAATAACTCGCGAAGAAAATTTTAAGTTGGCATGCGAGTTGCTAGTAACCATTCCAAAATGGAAAATGCAATGATTCGCAAGGCTCTTATCGCAGTTTATATTATGTTCGTTCTTGTTGTTTCTGCTGTGGCTCGAGCATCGGTTATTACAATTCCAGTTTGCAACCCAATTAATTGTAAAAGTAAGCATCTAGTTGGACCTGTGATAAAACCACCAAGCATCAAGGACCCCCTCCCTGGTCTGTTGGCACAGGTCACAACTCGATGATTAAGTTCGTTATCGGTAATATCGAGATTACTAAATAATCTCTTTAGGCCAGATGTCTTAGTCCATCCCCTCCGGACTGAGACATTTTTTTGTTCCTACAAAAGCCTCGGAAGGACCCCCTCCCAACGAGGCTTTTTCTTTTTCTAAGCTATTATTTTTTATTCTGCTCGTCTAATTTTGGCGCCTAGACTAGAAAGTTTGGCCTCGAGATTTTCATAGCCTCTATCCAGGTGATAGATCCGATTGACCATGGTCTCTCCTTTTGCCACAAGGCCTGCGAGCACGAGGGATGCGCTCGCGCGAAGATCGGTCGCCATCACTGGCGCCGCAGTTAAACCATCCGGCTTTCCGCGGACAACAGCAACTCGAGTCTTTGGAGTAATATCCGCCCCGAGGCGAATCAACTCATTTACGTGCATAAATCGATTCTCAAAAATTGTCTCAGAAATAACGCTGGTTCCGTTAGCAACGCTCATAAGCGCCATAAACTGAGCCTGGAGATCCGTCGGAAAAAGCGGGTGGGGGGCGGTCGTGATATCAACCGCATCCCAGGCATTCGACTTAAAAACCGTCATCGATGTTTTTCCAGTTTCTATTTTAAAACCGGCCTCACGCATTTTTAAAACTAGGGCTTCTAGGTGCTGAGGGCTGCATTTCTCAACGGTAACCTCTCCCTTTGTGATCGCCCCAGCAATAAGCAAAGTTCCCGCCTCGATACGGTCGGCCATGATCGAATGCTCTGCTGGTTTTAATTGGTCGACGCCGTCGATAGTAATAATGCTGGTGCCGTGACCAGATATTTTTGCGCCCATCTTTATGAGGTACTCAGCAAGGTCTACGATTTCTGGCTCTTTAGCAGCATTTTCTAGGATTGTTTTTCCTTGAGCAAGAGTTGCCGCCATCATTACGTTTTCAGTCCCGCCCACGGTGCATGTCTCAAAAAGTATAGTGCCACCCACAAGGCGCTTTGCTGCTGCGTGAACATATCCTTCTTTAAGGGTAATTTCTGCGCCGAGGGCCCTCATCCCTTCAAGGTGCAAATCAATCGGCCGAGTGCCAATAGCGCAGCCGCCGGGCATAGAAACAACAGCCTCTCCATATTTCGTAAGAATCGGCCCCAGGCACAAAATGCTCGCGCGCATTTTTCGTACAAGATCATAGTGGGCCTCTATAGATTGAAGCCTGCTAACTTTAACCCTGAAAACATCCCCCTCTCGGCGCGTTTCACAGCCCAAACTTTCTAGAAGTTTTGCTGTAGATTCGATGTCTTTTAGGTTCGGAACATTTCTGAAAACATGCTCCCCCTCAGCCAACAAAGTTGAGAACAGAATTGGCAATGCCGCATTCTTTGCTCCACTTGTTTGGACTGCTCCGCGAAGGCTTGGTCCACCGGTCACTAGCATTTTATCCATTTTTAACCCCTCTAATGACGCGATCAAGGCCCGCCAGGTCTTTAATCACATCCACTTTTGAAAACACTCCCAAGCTTTTAAAGTGCTCGGTCATGTCCGCACCCTGATTCATGCCCATTTCCATCAAAACAATAGCGTCTTCATTTAAAAAAGGAACCGTCTTTTTAGACCACTTTCGCAAAAAACCTAATCCATTTTCGTCCGCAAAGAGAGCGTTTTCTGGTTCGAATTTCTTCACGTTTTCTTCTAAATCGAGATCATCACTCGCTATATAAGGCGGATTAGCAACAAGAATATCAATTTTGGGAATCTCCATGTCGAGCCGACTCACATCCGCGCATAGAAATTGAACCCGATCAGCAACACTCAAGGACTCAGCGTTTGCTTTAGCAATTTCAAGAGCTGGCTCAGAGATATCAACAGCAATAAGGCGACTCATTGGCAATTTTTTTAAAAGTGTTAGGCCTATACAGCCAGATCCAGTTCCCAAGTCCAAAATATTAAACGCGTGATCGTTCCGCTGGGTTTTTGCCCACTCTAGGGCCGACTCTACAATGTGCTCTGTTTCTGGGCGAGGAATCAAAACTGCAGGGCCGACTCTAAAGGAGTAGCCATAAAACTCCTTGCTCCCTAAAATATAAGCAACTGGCTCTCCCTGTGCTCGCCGGCGGACAAGCTCCCGACAGGTGTTCATTTCTTGTTCTGAAAGAGGTTGATCAAACTTAAGATAGAGCTGAATGCGCTCAAGCTTTAAGGCAAAGGCCAATATAAGCTCAGCATCCAGGCGAGGGGACTCTAGTTTTTTATCTTTAAAAAACTGTGTGGTTTTATCTAGAACTTCTTTTAACTTCATTGTCCCGCAGAGGTTTGTTGTTTTAGTGCCTCTGCTTGAAAGTTAGCAATGAGTGGGTCAATCAGCA
>JAMIQD010000301.1:0-5775 GCA_035914755.1 Pseudobdellovibrionaceae bacterium
GGAGTGGTGCTGGGTTCGCTATCGTCTAAAATTTTCTCGCTGTCAGGAGTTAGATCAAGTTCCTTTTCATCTCGTTTTGATGGAAGAGGTGGCGGCGCCATGGACGCATCAGAACATGACTGTTCTACAGAGGACGGCACTCGAGGATCAATTTGATGCATGGATTCGAGTCCCTAATGTGCAAAGATTTAATAAAGAATATTTGCGTATTCGCGGCGAAAAAATAGTTGAGATATTAGGAGGTCGCCTTAGCATGGCACTTCCTGAGATTCAGTCCTATCCGCAAGAGTTTTACTACACTTATTCGCAAATTGGTCCATCCATCTTTCCCGTCTACGAGGCGGGATCTTTGTCGCAGAAAAAAAAATACATCAATTTGTATTTTGACGGCCCAGAAGTGTGGATGAATTATTTGTGGGATGATCAGTTTGAATGCCAGAATGCAACTCGGGAGTCACTACTGAAATGGTGGGAGTTGCTACAGAAGAGAAAGGAAAAAGAATCTCGTGATTGAACGTTATACTCGTCCTGAGATGGGAATGATTTGGGATTTAGATCACCGCTTCGGAAAGATGCTGGAGGTTGAAATTGCACTTGCACAAGTACAGGCGCAAATGGGAATGATACCAAAGGCCGCCGCAAAGGCGATAGCCGAAAAGGGACGCTTTAGTGCTAAAAGAATCTCAGAAATTGAAAAGCTCACAAAACACGATGTAATTGCTTTTGTGTCGAACGTGGCTGAAAATGTTGGCCCGCACGGCAAGTACGTCCATTTTGGCCTTACGAGCTCAGATGTCCTTGATACCGCGTTTAGCTTGCAAGTCCGTGAGGCAGGTGAAGTGCTGACCTCTGCCATGAAATCTCTAGAGAAGGCCTTAGTAGAGATTGCAAAAAAACATGAAGACACTCTTTGTGCGGGACGGACGCATGGAATGTTTGCTGAACCTACGACTTTTGGCTTTAAGATTCTCGGATTTTTGGCAGAGTTTCGCCGCAACCAAGATCGAGTTAATAGGGCTCTCACTCAAATGAGTATTTGTAAATTGAGCGGGGCAGTTGGGACCTATTCCAGTATGGGTGTTGAGGTAGAAACAAAGGTAGCTAAGAAGTTAAATTTAAAACCTGAGACCATTGCGACTCAAGTAATCCCCCGAGATAGGCACGCTGAAATGATTGTCAGTTTGGCGATGTTAATGTCTGGGCTCGAGCGCCTAGCTATTGAGCTGCGGCATTTACAGAGAAGTGATGTGGCTGAGGTCACTGAGGGGTTTAGCAAGGGACAAAAGGGATCTTCAGCGATGCCGCACAAGAAAAACCCAATAAGCGCTGAGAATATCACAGGACTGTCTCGTTTGGTTAAGGGGTACGCATTCTCAGCACTTGAGAATATTCCCTTATGGCACGAGAGGGACATTAGTCACTCTTCGGTGGAAAGAGTGATCTTTCCGGATGCCTTTATTGCCACGGATTATGCGGTGGTGCGGATGACCTCTTTGATCAACAGTCTTGAAGTAAACAAAAAAAGAATGCTCGAGAATATTGAGAGTTCCCAGGGGCAACTTTTCAGTTCCCATGTCTTGTTAGCTCTGGTGGCTAAGGGGTTGAGCCGAGAGACGGCCTATGCGCATGTTCAGCGCTTGAGCCACAGCTTGGGACGAGGGGATCAACTACGAGAAAAAATTATCGAGGATGCCGAAATTTCAAAATATTTAAAAGTTAAAGAGCTTGATGAAATTTTCAGCGGCAAAAAACATAAAAAATCAATCAAGTCCGTGATGCGAAGGGGCTTCTAATGCAGATATGGAACCATCTTGAGCCCGGAGATATTGTGGACGTTGTTTCCCCCGGATTTGCCTCGACTCCCAATGAAATTGAGGCCGCGCGGCGGTTTTTGCTGAAGTGGGGTTTGCAACCTCGCATTCCTAAGAAGTTGATCGAGAGGCATTTTCTTCATGCAAACTCAGATGAGAAGCGCTTTGGTTTTTTAAGAGAGGCCTTGGCTGCAAAAGATTCAAAAATTATTTGGTGCCTGAGAGGTGGTTACGGTTCTAACCGCCTCCTTCCGTTGTTAGATAAAATAAAAAGACCCCGCAAACAAAAACTTTTAGTGGGAATTAGTGATATCACCTCACTCCATGTGTATTTTGAGCAAAAGTGGAGATGGCCAACTCTGCATGCTTCGTTATTGGACCGAATGGGCAGCGGGAAGGTCCCGGCGAAAATCGAAAAAGAAACGATGGATTTGCTTTTCGGAAAGCAGAACGCAGTTGAGTTTAAAAAACTAAAGCCCATGAATGAAGCGGCAGCAAAATTACGCAGGATAAAAGCGCAGGTCGTAGGTGGAAATCTCGTAGTTTTACAAAGCACCTTGGGGACTCCTTATCAGTTAGACACGGATGGGAAAATTTTATTTATTGAAGACTTAGGAGAGCGAGGCTACCGAGTAGACCGTGTTTTGGAGCACTTTCAGCAGTCCGGAGTTTTTAAAAAGTGCAGAGCTTTGATTATAGGGGAGTTTCTCGGTGGGCAGGAGTCTAATGGTAAGGCCCTGTGGCCTCTGGTTTTTAAAGATTGGTCTCGGCGTCTTCGGATTCCTGTTTTTAGCGGGCTTGAAGCGGGACACGGAGTGATTCAAAGGCCGGTTCCCTTGTTGACTGAGGCTGAATTAACTGGGGGCTCTCGTGGTCATTTAAAAATATTTTTTCAGGGAGATTCTAAGTGAAATTCTCTGTACTAGAGAAAAATTTAATGGACCAATTGGAGGCAAGAATTACCGACACCACTCCAGGCTTAATGGTACGAGCCTATCAAGGGGGCCGGATGGTCTGTGACGTGCGGGTTGGCCATACTTATGCTTATTATGATCTCGCAAGTTTGACCAAGGTTATCTTTACAGTTCAAGCTATGATGGTCTCCTTCGAACAGGGACGGTGGAATTTGGACAGCCGGGTTCAGGAGTTTCTTCCTTGGTTTCCGCATTCGTCGGTTCGAATACAAGATTTGTTGACTCACTCGTCAGGTCTTGCGTGGTGGGTTCCCTTTTATAAAGAAATAGATTTATCTTTGGAATTTGGCGAGCGCCGCGAGAAGTTACGACAGATGATCGCAAAGCTAGAAATTTCTGATGCGCCAAACAGCGTCTACTCGGATGTGGGATTCTTGCTCTTGGGATTTTTAGTAGAGGAGTTCTATCAAGGAAATCTGCTAGATATTTGGAGCGGGATCAAAGAAAAGTTTTACGCAGGAACAACTCTCGAGTTTCATAACAAGAACCAGGCACCGCATCGACTTTCCTTGTACGCCCCAACAGAAGAATGTCCTTGGCGTCGCAAACTCATGGTCGGTGAAGTTCATGATGAGAACTGCTGGAGTCTTGGCGGGGTTTCAAGCCATGCGGGGCTCTTTGGTAGTGTCGACGATGTTTCTTGGGCCTTATTAAATATTCGTTCGCAACTTTTAGGGATCGCTCGTTACTCTGTGAAACAAAAAACAGCGAAGCTTTTTTCTTCGAGAGCTCGTCCTCAAGGTATGGGAGATTGGGCGCTAGGCTACATGATGCCGACACCTGGTTCGGCAAGTTGCGGCAGTTATTTTTCACTAAATTCCATCGGACATACCGGTTTTACTGGTACTTCGATGTGGTACGATCCAAAAGCAGATTTTTGCGTGGTCATCTTATCAAATCGCGTCCTTTACGGGCGCGAAAACAAGTCCTTTGCTCAATTGCGACCAGAAATCCATAATTGGATTATTGAGGGCTTTAGAAAGAGTGCTGTATGAATATAAAACCAGGGAGTCATATCCATTTAATGGGAATTTGTGGGACCGCAATGGCGAGTTTAGCGGGCTTACTAAAAGACCGAGGATTTCGAGTTACGGGGAGTGATCTCAATCCATATCCGCCGATGTCCACTCAGTTAGAGAGACTGGGAATTTCTATTCAGAAAGGATACAAGGCCGAAAACCTTCATCCTCATCCAGATTTTGTTATTGTTGGAAATGTGATCTCTGCAAACAATGAAGAGGCACAAGAGCTTGTTAGATTGGGTTTGGCCTATACTTCTTTGCCGAAGGCGATGGGCGAATTTATCATCGGAGACAAAGAGTGTATTAATATTTCAGGGACACATGGTAAGACCACGACGACCTCTCTGATGAGTTGGGTGGCAGAAGTTTGCGGTCAGAAACCGGGATTTTTGGTCGGGGGGATCCCGAAAAACTTCTCCCAGTCTTTTCGAAACCCCGATGGGGGGAAATATTTTATTATTGAGGGCGACGAGTACGATACGGCCTATTTCGATAAGGTCCCAAAGTTTATTCACTACAAACCTCGCCACGTGATTTTAACTTCGGTAGAGTTCGATCATGCCGACATCTATAAGGATTTGGATGCAGTTAAAGATGCCTTTCGTCTTTTGATCGATCTTGTTCCCGCAGAAGGGACTTTGATCGCCTGCGCAGACGATACAAATGTGATGCAACTTTATCAAAAATCAAAATGTAAAAAATCTTTTACTTATGGTTTAAGGGCTGGCGATTTTAAAGCGAAGATTGTAGAGGAGACTGAGCGGGGGATTGAGTTCCAAGTTTTTTTTGGCGACAAAGTTCTAGGCCCTTATTTTGTTAAAATGAGCGGTGAGTATAATATTTTGAACGCAACGGCTGTTGTGGCCATGTCTCATTGTTTGGGTTTTTCTGACGGCAAAGTTAAAGAAGCACTAAAGAGCTTTGAAGGCGTTAAGCGCCGCCAAGAAATTTTAGGCGAACCTGGTGGTGTATTGGTGATCGAGGACTTTGCTCATCATCCAACGGCCGTACGTGAAACAGTGAAGGGGATTCAAAAAAAATACCCCAGTAAAAAAGTCTTTTCAATTTTTGAACCTCGGTCAGCGACGTCTCGTCGAAAAATCTTTCAAAGGGATTATGTTGAGGCCTTTAAAGGTTCTCATGAGGTGATGCTGGCGAAGGCCTTTGATCAATCAAAGATCACCTCTGAAGACAGGTTTTCGAGTGAGGAGCTCGCTGAGGATTTGACAAAATCTGGGGTCACGGCGGGGGCCTTTGATTCCGCTGAGTCTATCGTTGATGCTCTGAAGCACCGGGCGCATCGCGGGGATGTTGTTCTTATTATGAGCAATGGGGGCTTTGATGGGATCTACTCTAAGATTTTAAAGGCCCTCGAATAGACCTGATGCGCCGCATCTTTGTTGTATCTTTTTGGGGGGATCGCTAATTCTTTCCCCTATGATAAATAACGAAAATCTCACCCCTCTAATGCGACAGTATTGGGATATAAAATCTCTGCATCAAGATAAGATTTTACTCTTTAGGATGGGTGATTTTTTTGAAATGTTCTACGACGATGCGGTTCGCGCTGCCCCCATTCTCGGGATTGCTCTTACGCAAAGAAATAAAAAATCCCAAGATGAAACACCGATGTGCGGGATGCCTCATCACTCAGTCGCTGGACCTATTAATAAACTTTTATCTCGAGGGTTTAAGGTCGCAATTTGTGATCAAGTCGAAGACCCCAAGATGGCAAAAGGAATTGTCAAACGTGCGGTGACTCGAATCCTGACGCCTGGAATGGTTTATGACTCCGACACCTTGGATGGAACTCTTGCTCATTATCTTGTAAGTTTTGACGAGGACTCAATCAGCTTTTTAGACGGGACCACCGGCGAAGCTTTTTTCTTTCGGACGAAGGGCTTCGGAGTGCTCTCTCGGTTTTTGCAGGTCTTGCCAGTGGCCGAAGTCGTTTTGTCTTCTGAAGGT
>JAMIQD010000302.1:0-8382 GCA_035914755.1 Pseudobdellovibrionaceae bacterium
CACGCAAAAGAGCTTGGCAATGAAGTGCCCTCAGAACCGATGATTTTTTTAAAGGCCGGAAGCTGTGTGATTCAAACCGCAGAGATCTCGCTCCCTGCGTGGACAATCGAGGTGCACCACGAGGTAGAACTTGCTCTGCAGTTTGATGAACACCTGCAAATTAAAAGAGCGGCCATTGCCCTGGATCTCACGGAACGCCATTTTCAAAGTATTCTTAAAGCCAAAGGATCCCCTTGGACTCTGGCAAAATCTTTTACTGGTGCCTGCCCTCTTTCTCCTTTTTTTTCGGTGAACTCCACGGATGAACTTAAAAATCTGGACATCTCGCTGACTGTGAATGGGCAGCTTCGACAAAAGGGCAACACTTCACAAATGATTTTCTCGGTGGATCAGCAATTAGAATACATCAAAGCCCACTTTCCCGTCTGCCCCGGAGACCTGCTACTCACCGGGACTCCGGCAGGGGTCGGCCCTCTCCAGCGCGGGGACCATCTCCTTGGAGAAATCTCCGGAAAGGTTCGCCACGCGTGGAGCCTACAGTAAGGCCTCATCCCTGTCTTGGTTGCGGCGCCTGTTGTGCCCACTTTCGAGTAGCCTTTTACTGGCGCGAGTCCGAGCCCGATGGGATTTGGAAGGTGCCCCCAGAGCACGTCGCCGAACTTGACTCTGTTCACCGCTGCATGAAGGGCACTGAGGTCAAACACCACCCCAAATGCATTTGCCTCTCGGGAAGAATCGGAAAAAACGCCCACTGTTCTATTTACGAAAACCGCCCCACTCCTTGCCGCAACTTTGCGGCTTCCTACGAAGATGGCAAACACAACCCCCGTTGTGATGAAGCCAGAAAGTCCCATGGACTCCCTCCACTGAGTCGCAAAGACTACGAAAATCCTGCGGCGCGTTGATGCGAGGTCCTTGAGTTTTTGCTCACTGAGAGCGAATATGCGGGCCTTCAATTTGAGGTGAAAAATGTCCGATATCCAAGCGCAAATTAGATCCAAGGGCGAAGAGATTCTCAAAAACATGGAAGGCCAATCCAAGTCCTCCATTTTCTCCAAAGACTTCTGGTACGGCTCCATCATGGAGTGGAGTATGAAAAACGAAAAATTCAAAACCAATATGTTTCGTTTTGTGGATGTTCTTCCGGCCCTCAATTCGGGCTCTGAAGTCGCTCGTCACCTCAAGGAATACTTTTCTGAAAACGGGGAAGAGCTTCCGTCTGTCTTTAACGTGGGTCTCGGACTTGGCTCCCTCGCCCCGGGGCTCATGGCCGGTGCCATTCGTAAAAATGTCACGGCGATGGCAAAGATGTTTATCACTGGTGAAACTCCAGACGAGGCCCTTCCAGTACTAAAAAAGGCCCGTAAAAACAAAATCACCTTCACCGTTGATATTCTGGGCGAAGCCACTCTTTCAGAAAAAGAAGCCCAAGATTACCAGGGCAAATACATGGAATTGATAGACTGGCTCGAGAAGGATTCCCAAAAGTGGGAAGAGATCCCCCAGATCGATTGCGATCACGAAGGCGCGATGCCTAAGGTCAACGTGTCCGTCAAAATGACGGCGCTATATTCGCAAATTAACGACAAATCCTGGGACGACTCAAAAAGTATTCTCAAAGAACGCCTACGCAATGTCTTTCGCGCAGGAGTGAAAAAAAATCTTTTTATCAACCTTGATATGGAGCAGTACTCTGTAAAACATCTGACTCTCGAAGTATTTACAGAACTAGTCAACGAGGCCGAATTTAAAAATTACAAGTTCTTCGGAATTGTCATCCAAGCCTATCTTCGAGACAGCTTTGAAGACATCAAAATGCTCACTGAGGTTGCGCAAAAAAGGGGAACTCCCTTTTGGGTTCGCCTTGTCAAGGGAGCCTACTGGGATTACGAAACTATCGAGGCTGAACAACGAGGCTGGCCCATTCCAGTTTATACCAGCAAGGCCGAAAGTGATGCCAATTACGAAGTTTGCGCTAAATATCTTTTAGAAAATATTAAACATATCCGTCCCGCCTTTGCTTCTCACAATGTGCGAACGCTCGCAGCCTGCATAGTTTATGCTGAAAAACTTAACATCCCGAAAGAGGCCCTCGAATTTCAGATGCTGTACGGAATGGCCGAGCCCATTAAAAAGGCTCTGGTCGATATGGGTTATCGTCTGCGTGAATATTCTCCGGTGGGAGAACTTATTCCAGGAATGGCGTATTTGGTTCGCCGCCTTCTTGAAAACACCTCTAACGAATCTTGGCTGCGCGGAAAATTTGCCGAGGGAAAAACCACCGCTGAGCTTTTAAAAGATCCCGCGCAAGGACTCACTCCAACCTCGTCAGAAATCACAAAAAAACCTGGGGCCTTTTACAACGAACCTCTGGTTGACTTCGCAGCCCCCGAAGCTCGCAAAAATATCGAAGTGGCTCTCGCTGAAGTTAAAAAATCTCTCCCTATCACCGTGCCGGTGATTATCAATAACACTGCCCTCAGCTCACAAAAAATCTTGGACCGCGAGAACCCCTCCGCCCCTACTCAAATCGTAGGAAAAGTTCACTTAGCTACAACTCAAGATGCCGAAAATGCACTTGCAGCAGCTCAGACAGCTTTTAAAAGCTGGAAAAATGTTCCTGTTCGTGATCGCGCGAACTTGGTGGATAAGCTCGCGGACATAATGACACGAGATAAATTTAAGCTGATGGCAACTCAAGTTTACGAGGTGGGCAAACCCTGGGCCGAGGCAGATGGTGATATTGGCGAGGCCATTGACTTCTGCCGCTATTACGCTCGGCACATGAGAGAAATCGAAAAACCACTCAGAGTCGGCAATGTTCCTGGTGAAAATTCACAATACATCTATCGCCCCCGCGGCGTCACCGTCGTGATCGCTCCGTGGAACTTTCCTCTCGCAATCCTCTGCGGAATGGTCACTGCCGCCGCCGTCACCGGCAACACTGTGATCATGAAACCGGCAGAGCAATCCTCAGTGATCGCCCTCGGATTGATGCGCATGATTCAAGAGGCGGGGTTTCCGCCAGGAGTCGTGAATTTCTTGCCAGGCCTTGGTGAAGAAGTTGGAGAATATCTCGTCAATCATCCCCTCACCGCCACCATCGCGTTTACCGGTTCAAAGGCCGTGGGTCTTCACATCTTGAAACAAGCGGCCATTGTTCATCCCGGGCAAAACCACGTCAAACGTTGCATCATCGAAATGGGCGGCAAAAATGCTGTCATCATAGATTCTGATTCTGACCTCGACGAAGCTGTCGGCGGAGTCCTCTACTCTGCCTTCGGATTTAGCGGACAAAAATGCTCTGCTGCTAGCCGAGTCATTGTCCTTGATGAAGTTTATGATCGTTTCGTCGATCGTCTCGTCGCTGCCGCGCAAAGCATTGATATTTTGCCCTCTGAAAATCCGAAGGCCTATATGGGACCTGTCGTCGATAAAGAGGCCTACGAAAGGATTTGTGGCACCATCGCAGACGCCGAAAAAAATCATAAGTTACTTTTTAAGGCGAGTGTTCCTGCTCAGGGTTACTTCGTGCCTGCAACTATTTTTGGCGAAGTGGCCGGCGACTCACGCTTAGCTCAGCAAGAAATTTTTGGTCCCGTTGTCGCAGTGATTCGCGCCAAAGACCTAGATCAAGCGCTCGAAATTGCAAATAGCACAGAATATGCCCTCACGGGGGGCCTGTTCTCTCGAAGCCCAGCCAATATTGCCCGCGTACGCACAGAGCTTGAGGTTGGAAATCTGTACATCAACCGAGGTATTACCGGAGCCATGGTCGATCGACATCCCTTCGGCGGCTTTAAAATGTCAGGCGTAGGATCTAAAACCGGAGGGCCGGATTATCTTAAACAATACATGGAGCCAATCTGTATTACAGAAAATACTCTTCGTCGGGGCTTTGCTCCGGCCGAGGAGTAGGGTCCTCATAAACGAGGGGTCTTTCAACATGAAGGCCCCAGCGTGCAAAGGCACCGGCGATCAAGCCGAAGAGCGTGCCGCCAATGTGCGCAGAATACGCCACACCTCCGCCAAGCCCCTCTGGATTTGCCATAAGACTGGTAAAGTCGACGAGTAAAAAAAGTGGAAAAATCAATAATGTTGGCAAATAAATAAATCCGTTGTGCCCAGGAAATGGAGAAATAAAATAAAAAAAGCGAATTCGCCGCCGGGTCTCAACGATAAAATAAAAAGCCAGTAAGGCACTGACCGAAGCACTCGCTCCCACCATGGGAATCACTCCGTGCCCATTGTAATACAAAAAAGCCAGACCACCTGAAATGCCGCCTAACAAGTATAAAAATAATAAACCCGCACCACCAACAAGAGTCTCTACAGCAGTTCCAATAACAACTAAAAAAAGCATATTGCTAAAAAGGTGAGCCACTCCGGCGTGTGAAAATTGATAAGTGATCCAGGTGAGAGACTTAAGCTCCATCTTCGCCAAACCAAAACTAAAAATCGTGTCGTTCTCATAGGACTTGCTAAAGTCGAGAATATCCTTACGCCAGGTCTCGATAGCCACCTCATCGCCTTGAAATTTTGCTACCTGCGCAGCCGCTAAAAACTCTTTGTCCCGCAGGGCGTAGGAACCCAGGATTTCCATCTGTTCGGAATTCTGTGGACTCATTTTTGTGGTCCAAAAAGCCCGACTCTCTTGTTCTCGGCTAGTGAGTGACTGCAGGTACTGATAGTACAGCTTTCCGGTTACGACCGCAGAAGTCGACGAAAGAATTCGCTGTTGATAAAAATCATCTGGCCTACCAGAAAAGAAGACGAAATAAATCAATGTATTCAACAATAACAAGGTCCACGTCAGTGGGTAGCGGTGGTACTTAGAAAGAGGGGCCGGCTGTGGAAGGATCACTTGATATGATACCTTTCTTTGAACTCTTTCAAAATTTCTTTTTCTTCCGTACTCGCTGGTGATCTTGTGTTTTTATCTGAGGCCTTTGCGTTGAGTGTCCAGGCAATTTTAACCCGATTTTTTTCAACGGCGGTAGCGAGCAAAGTCTCTCGCTCCAGTTCACGAATCAACTTACTTGCTGCTTTAAAATTCTGAGTGCTGACGGAGTGACTAAGGCGTAGAAATCGAGAGCTCACGAGATTTGCTTCTGAGTGACGAAAAAAATCAGCTCTGCCGGGATTCTTTTCGTCTCGCAAATACTTTGAAATCTCACAGGCCTCCGAGTCCGCGCTAGTGAGACAGGTCTTTTCGTGATAACGAGTGACATCGACTTCGTCCTCACTGACGAGGGCCATCGCCAACTCAGCGAGGGCTTTTTCTTCGCCCTCTGCGACCCATAAAACTTTTTGCGCCTCTGTGTAAACACAAGCATTGTCCACTTCTTCAGCTAAATAGAGAGCCACCGCTAGATCTAAGCGTCTTTGTTGATCCTTGTATTTTTCATGCGGAATTTGCGGGCAAAAGGCCTGCGAAGTCGCGCCATCGCCCGTGAGTCCGTCGATAAGTGCTGCCTTGTAGGTTTTCGCCATAAAGCTCATACCAACAACAAATAAAAATCCATAAAAAATCCAAAGTGCCGAGCTGATATAACGAGTTTCTATTGCAAGGGGCAGATCCGAAGGCCCTTCTTTTTTTGTAATCACAATAGTGTCTGACATTCGCTCATGAATGGCGCGCCTCAATGGATGTCCCGCTATATCCAAAAATGGAATCGCCCCCAAAAAAACGCAGCCCCACCAACCAATAGATCGAACAAGGCATTGAGCATAGGTTAGCTTTTCTTCTTCATTCATCCACTGCGGATATGAAACAACAGCCAAATGCATAAATTTTTGTCCGGGAGTTCCCTGCCAAAAATAAAGAAATACCGACTGAAAAAAGCTTGAAAGCGCGACAATTGACAAAACAAAAAAGACCCAAACAACAAGGGCGCTGTCAGACTCAGAACTGACAATAAGAACAGTTTTGAGGTCCCGCAGAAAGGTTGCAACGCAAAAACTCACAACCGGCGAAAGAATTAAAAAGTCCAATATCAAAGCGATAAACCGATCGGTGACCGGCCCTAGCGGGACCTGAGGTACCACTGGGTTTTTAAACTGAGTTGTTAAGTTCAAATTTTCTTTTAAAGATGCTAAGTCCCTTATAACCATAAGGAACTTATCGGCTACCCACTTGCAAAACTAGGGACTAGTTATTGGATTTTCAAAGACAAGACCCGACCTTGGTCGTCCAAAGAAAACTGGGCCTGCCCGATCGTTTGATTCGATGAGCCTAAGAGTTTATAAACTTCGAAGCCAGATTCTTTCTTGTCGAGCTGGACTTTAGCAAAAGTCACCGAGAACACAGTCCTAAAAATTTTTAAAAACTCTTCTTTCTGCTTGATCACCAAAGGCTGCTCATTGTTTTTCTGATCAAGAAACTCAAAACCTTGAATTTTATTCTCGCTCAGATGAGTCCTATACTTTCCTTCTAGGAAACCAAAAACAAGCTCATCTTTTAAGGTCGGTTTGGCGGCAAGCAAGCCCTTTGCAGTATCTTTATCTTGCGATAGTTTTTGCGCAAGTTCATGTTCCCACTGAATACTCTCAACTGCCCCGACTTCTTCGATACTTGCAATGCCGCGATTAGCTCCTGAAATGGCATCTATTCCAGCTTGCGACTTTACAATCCATTCATTCAAAAAGACACTCACCACTAAGACAGAGACGATAGACAAACCTAAAACTGCTTTTTGATCTTGATTTCGATCCATTAATCTCTTTCTAACTGATTTTGACTCAGGGAATTCTAAAACCTTATTTTCAGCAGTTTGATGAGACATTTTCGTACCCCTTTTATTCGACACACTCGATATTAACAACGGTTAACTCTACCTAATTATTAAGCGAAATACGTGCCGACTCACAAGCTATTCATCTCTAATAAAATACATCCTATCGTAGATTCTCTCAACAAGGGACTGTAAGTTGTTAGACGTTTCATTTTGAAACAGGGCTAAAATAGCTGCACTGCGCTTTTAATCCAGCTGTCTTCGCCATTTTGCAATTCACTTAAATGGTAATACAAAACCTTGTCGACCTGAACCCCTGGACCTTCGATCTTATGTCCTCTCCGTGTCTGATAAACCGCTTCAGGAATCGAAAGCCTGGTCCCCTTGCCCAACTCAGGCAGTGGATACCAAACGCCGACCAAGAGCTGTCCCGCGCTCGCAGAGCCAAATATTTTTGCCCCCACGTAGTCTTTTAGTGCCTGAGCCACCATTTCAGCTGTCGAAGCTGTGCTCTGATCCACCAAGACAACCACTGACGAGGCAAGGCATTCATATCCCTCGAAAGTCCACAGCTTGACCAAAAAGCTCTTATCCAAAATCTCAATTAGCTTTTCATCAGCCAAGTCGTCATACATCGTCGCTTCATGCTTGAGTTTTGATTTGGGTTTCCACAGATAGCCTATATCCTGAGGAGAGCACATAAAAGACGACAACAAACGTAAGCCAGCTACAAAGTTGCCCCCCAAGTTTCCTCTGAGATCGACAATAATTTTTTGGTACTTCTTTAATTCATTAACTTTCGCGCGCCAATTTTCTTTTTCAAAATACTCAGCCCGAAATGAAGGCACTTTAAAAATCGCTGTTCTTTCACTCACAGGAACAATCTCCATATCTTCATCTCGCTTAATTTCTTTGGCTTGTATCTTGTATTCTTTTATGACCTTATCTCTGCGAATAAAGTAAGAACCCGAAGTCGTTTCAGCTTCTTTTGGCGTGCCAAGCTCTTCGTTGATCCGATAGATGATATCCCCAAGGCGAAGTCCCGCATACTCGGCCGGAGAATTTTTGTGAACCTTAAGAACGACCAACTCGCCTTCGACGTACTGAGATTCGATACCAGTTTCTGCCGTTTCGCCGCTCCATATTTTTTTACTTTCGCGAGAGTCGTAGACAACGAGATGTGACGTATTCAGTTTAGAAAACTGATTGTTCAGCTCATCTATCACTCCCTGATTCGATATTTTCTGGTCGACAGCGCGAGATCGTCGCACGCACTCACGCCCCCAGGTCCCGACAATAGAATCCGGCAAATAAATATGTCGCCCTACAAAATGACAAACATCTGCGTAGACACTAGCTCCAGAGATTGGGGTTTGCAGATTGAGGCCAACAATAAAACAGATTAAAAAAAATAAAAAGCCAAGGATCGCCCCTGGCTTTCTGAGAAAAATTAATTTCATTGAAATGAAATTAAGCCGCTCTCTTCTTTCGAGCCTGAGACGGGTCGATGTGATACTGCTTCACCTTACGATATAGAGTCGCACGACCTATTCCGAGAGCCTTCGCCGCTTCGGTTAAGTTTCCTTTGTATTGCAAAATTGCATTTTCAATCGCTTGCGCCTCGAGCTCGTCCATTTTTTGGATTTTG